>CAZQIJ010000240.1:3313-7271 GCA_964592955.1 uncultured Anaerolineaceae bacterium | reverse complement strand
GGTGAATGGTGCCATCGCCGCCCACCGCCAGGCGGTTGCCTTCCAGCGCCAGGCTGAAGACGCGACCGTCGTGTTCGAGGGTGGTGGTGGGGCTGCCGTCCTGATAAATCGTGATGACCCCTGCGCGGTCGGCAGCAGCAGCGCGTGTGACGCCCTGCGCGGCGTCCAGCGCCAGCGTTTGCACCTGCGTGCTGATGACCGCCACCTGCGCGCTGTCGCCCGTCCAGGTGAGCAGCTCGCCCCCTTCAATTGTACCGCCATAGCTGACGATCTGCCCTTCATCCACATCCAGCGCCGCGATGGGCAGGGTGTGACCGTCCAGGCGCTGTGCCAGACGGCTGCCCGCGTCGAAGCGCCACATCAGGCCGCTGCGAAGCTGCGACGCCGCCAGCAGCGTTGTGCCGTCGAAGGCCAGGTCGCGCACTGGGGCGCTGCCGATGCTTCTGAAGCCGTTATCCTGGCTGCTGCTGCGGATGTCCCACACGATAAGCGCGCCATCATCCCCGCCCGTGACGAAATAGGTTCCGTTGGGATGAAAGGCGGCGTCGCGGATCACATTGGTATGCCCGGTATAGGGCTGGCCGACCGGCGTGAGGGCAGCGGCGGCCCACAGCCGCGCCGCGTTGTCTTCGCCGCCAGAGACCAGCAGCCGCCCGCGCGGGTCATAGGCCAGCGCCCACAGGCCGCCTTCGTGCGCCTGTACCCGCGCCAGAATCTCGCCGGTCGCGGTATCGAGCAGGGTGAGGCTGCCATCGCCGCCGCCCACAGCCAGCACGCCGCCCGCCGGTGCCAGCGCCATGCTGTAAACCGGTATGGGCAGGCGCACGGTAAGGCGCTGCTCCAGGGTGGCGGCATCCCACAGGTAAATCGCGCCGTCGTCGTCGCCCGCGGCCACCAGGCCGCCGCCCACCGCCACACACCAGATCTCCGCCTCACCCATCGGCAGCGTCCCGGCCAGCGTTCCGTCCACGCCATCCCACACGCGCAGCGTGGCATCGTACCCGGCAGAGTAGAGCCGCTGGCCGTCCGCATCAAAGTGGAGGGCGTTCAGCGCCCCGGCATGACCTTCCAGCGCCAGCGGTTCGCGGTCGGTGAGGCTGTCCCACAGGTAGAGGGTGCCGGCGGCGTCGCCGGTCGCCATGCGGCCACCGGCCAGCGCCACCACGCGCACCGGGTCGCCATGACCGGCCAGAAACCGTTCCAGGCGGCGGGTGGGGATCTGCTGGGCGTTCAGCCCGTAGAGCAGGGTGGCGCGCGCCTCTGGGGTATCGGCCACGTTCAGCGCTTCGAGGCTCAGCAGCAGCGAAAGGTCCAGCTCCTCGATGCGGCTAAGGGCCTGCGTGGCCAGCTCGCGGGAGTAGGAGTCGCGCTGTGCCAGCCGGGCGGCGCGCTCGCGGTCCAGGGCGAAGATGGCCAGCGCGCTGGTGGCCAGCGCCACCAGCAGCACCGCGGCCACTGCCAGCCGCCGCAGGAGGATGCCGCGCTGCCGCCGCGCGATGCTGGCCTGGAGGTAGGCGTGTTCGTCGCTGGTGAGGCGCAGCGTGGCAGAGCCAAGCAGCAGTTCATACTGCGCCAGCCGACCGCCGCGCGCCAGCGCTTCTGGGTCGCGGTTTTCGGCGCGCCACGCTGCCGCGTCGTTGGAGAGCATCTGCCGCAGCCGCAGGTCGGCACGGCTGACGTTCAGCCACGCGCGCAGCCGCTCCCAGGTGCGGATCAGCGCCTCGTGCGCGATCTCTACGGTGGGTATGCGCGTCTGCGGCTCGTGGTCGCTGCTTAGCAGCCGGTGTCTGGTGAAAAGGTCGAGGATCGTGCGCAGCCGCTGCGGGTCATCCAGCGCGAGGATTTCCGTCACCAGCGCGCGCCGCCGGGTGTCTTCGGTGCCGTCGCCGGGGGTCACCAGCCGCAGGAAGACCTGCTGAACTGCTGCCTTGTTTTCTGGCGAAAGCGGCAGGAACAGTTCATCGGCGCGCTGCGTCATGGCTCCATAAACGCCGCCCGCGTCCATATAGGCTTTGAGCGTGAGCAGCTTCCCGCGCCGGTTCTGGAAGAGGTCGCGCAGGGCGTATTGCAACAGCGGCAGCGATCCGGGCTGGTTGCGCACATCTTCCACGATGGCTTTGGCCAGGCCGTCTTCCAGCGTCATCCCGGCGCGCTCTGCCGGTTTGACGATTGCGCGTTCCAGTTCGCTGTCGCTCATGGGCAGCACCATCACGGTGCGCTCGGCCATCAGCTCGCCAAACGCGCGGTATTCCAGGGGGCGGTTGTAAAAATCTGCGCGCAGGGTGATGACCAGCCGCAGCTTGCTTTGGGGATGTCGGAGCGCTGTCGTCAGGCTTTCCAGCACGAAGGTGCGTTCTTTTTCGTCTGTGACCAGCGTGAATACTTCCTAAAACTGGTCGATGAGCAGCACCAGCTCGCGCACATATCCCGCCAGCGCCGCCGTGAGGGCGTGATGAAAGCCCTCTGTGCTTTCGCGGATCATCGCGGCAAACGGTGCGACGCCCACCAGCGAGATCTTCAGCAGCGTTTCGGCCAGTGCGTCTACTGGCTTTGGCCCCGGCGTGATGTGCTGGATGAAACGATCCTGCACGCTGCGGCGCAGCAGCGGCAGCAGCCCGGCCCGCACGATGCTGGACTTGCCGCTGCCGCTTGGCCCGACCACCGCCAGGATGCGGTCCTGCGGCCCGGCAGCGCTGTCTTCGCTGGCGGTCATCTTGCGGAACAGAAATTCAACCAGCGCCTCGCGCCCGAAGAAATCCCCGGCGTCTGCCTCTGTGAACGGCTGAAGCCCCTTGTAGGGGTTGGCAGGCTCCGCCAGGATCTGATCCAGCCGAAGCTGTGGCGCGCGCTCCACTTTGGGCGCGGTTACGGTGACGGTGGGCAGTGCCGCGAACTGCCGGAAGTTCTCTGCCATTTCCAGCGCCGTCATATAGCGCTTCTTCGGGTGCTTATCTGTGGCGCGCTGGATGACGATGTTGAGGTTTTCCGGCAGGTCTGGCTTAAACTGCTGCAAGGGTGGCAGCGGCTTATAAAGCTGCGACCGGATCAGCTCTTCGTCATCTGCGGTATGAAAGGGCGGCTTGCCGGTGAGCATCTCATACAGCACCACGCCCAGGCTGTAGATGTCGGTGCGCGCATCCACCGCCAGCCGCAGGATCTGCTCTGGTGCCATATATTCCGGCGACCCGTAATGCACGCGGTCGCCTTCGTCTGCGGCCTCTGCGGCCTCTTCTGGGGCGGGTTCAGCGCGCAGCAGGTCTTTGGCGATGCCGAAATCGGTCAGGTAGGCGTTGCCGGTTTCGTCCAGCAGGATATTGGCGGTCTTCAGGTCCTGGTGAACCACCCCCTGGCGATGGGCTTCGGTGAGCGCCGCCGCGATCTGATCCAGCACCAGGGCAGCGCGTTCCAGCGGCAGTGCGCCGTCTTTGCGCAGGGCATCATACAGGCTGCCGCCGCGCAGAAAGCGCATGACGATGCAGGCCACATCCCCCTCGCGCCAGTGGTCAAAGAGCGGCACGATGTAGGGGTGTTCCAGGCGCGCCACGAGCTGCGCCTCATACTCGAAATACCGGATGAAACGCGGGCGGCTGGCGTACTGCGGCAGGATGACCTTCATTGCCACATCGCGCGAGACCGAGCGCTGCACGGCTTTATAGACCACGCCGAACCCGCCCACGCCAATGCGTTCGCCAACGATGTAATCCTTGATAATCGTCCCGGTGAGGTTATCCATCGGTCTTTGTCCCCCGCTGCTGCTGAAGTGCTGCGTTTGCCCGCACCAGAAGTATATTACAGGACGCTTTGCGAAACCATGCGCTGGGGTGTGTGCCACGTTTGGATGCCGTTGGAAGTGGGGGGGCAATGGCCCTTACGCTGGCGGGCGCGGCACGTCATCCTGACATGGGCACGTCATCCTGACATGGGCACGTCATCCTGACATGGGCACGTCATCCTGACA
>CAZQIJ010000240.1:0-3213 GCA_964592955.1 uncultured Anaerolineaceae bacterium | reverse complement strand
TGGCATGCTAACTGGAACCTCATGCGTAGCTTTTGCGTCAGGTATAGCATAGGTAAACGCATTACAATGAAGCTGTCGTGGACTGTCCCACGCCGGTAACGGTGTGGGGTGGACACTTCTGGTAACGCATTAGCGAGGGGTTGCATATGAAACGTTTACTAATTCCTGTACTCATGCTGTTCGGGGCATTGATGATTCAGCCGGTCGCCGCGCAAAGTGTGGCGTGGACAGTGGCCTACTACAACAACCCGTACCTGCTGGGAAACTCGGTCGTGGAGCGCACCGAGGTGGGCACCAGCTTTAACTGGGGCAGTGGGTCGCCGGATCCTGCTGTGAACCCCAACACATGGTCTGCGCGCTTCGGCACAGATCAGTACTTCGAGGCTGGCACATACCGCTTCACCCTGCAGGTTGATGACCAGGCGCGGCTGACGGTGGGGGACCGGGTGGTGTTCAATACGCTGGACGCGCCGCGCATTGGCGAGACGCTGACGGCAGACATCACGCTGACGGCGGGCACGCAGCACATGCAGATCGACTACCGCGAGCTGCAGGGCGACGCCTATATCAACCTGACGTGGGTCAACACGGCGGATATTGAGCCTACCGCGCCGGTGGGGACCGGGACCTGGGAGGCGCAGTACTTTGCCAATACCGCGCTGGCGGGCACCCCTGCGGCGATCCTCACCGAGGCCAGCCCCACCCATAACTGGGGATTGGGCGCGCCGATTGGCTCTGTGGCGGCAGATAACTGGTCTGCGCGCTGGACGAGCGCTGCGACCCTGGACGCAGGCACGTATCAACTGCGGGTGGCTGCCGATGACGGTGTGCGCGTTTTCGTGGACGGCGTGGCGCGCATCAACGAATGGCACCTGACGACCGGCCAGACCTATCAGACCACGTTTACGCTGGCTGCCGGGCTGCACACGTTCGTTGTGGAATATTATGAAGCCGGTTTTGCCGCGTCGCTGTTCTATGAGTTTCTGCGCGTGGACCAGCCGACGCCACAGCCTGGAAATCCGGGCGATGTGGTGACGAACGCCACCATTCGCGCCGCCGTGCTGAACTTCCGCGACGCCCCCACCACCGCCGCCGCCATCATCGGCAAGCTGCGCTCTGGCGAGCGCTATGGGGTGACCGGGCGCAATGCGGAGTCTACCTGGTATCGCCTCAACGTCAACAACCAGGCGGGGTGGGTGAGCGCGCTCTATGTGAGCGTCGATAATACCGGCGTGGTGCCGGTGGTGGGCAGCGGTTCTACGGGCGGCACACCGATAACGACGCCGGTGCCCACCGGCCTGCAAGTGATCGCGCTGGCGAACGTCAACCTGCGCAGCGGTCCTTCGACCGATAATGGTGTGCTGACGGTGATGCCGCGCGGGGCGAACGCGGAACTGATCGGGCGCACGTCCGCCACCAACTGGCTGCAAATCCGCTATAACGGTGTGCTGGGCTGGGTGAACTTCCCGTATGTGCAGGCCACCACGCCGCTGGACTTCAGCACGCTGCCGGTGAGCGGGTAAGCAGTACAGCAGTCACGGCGCAGGCCCCGCCGCTGAGCCACACGCGCCTGCACCCAGGCTCCGTCTCCCTCACGCCCTCTCCTGACCGCCGCTGTGCGGCCAGGGGAGGGGCTTCACGAAACACCGCGCTCCTTCGCACGCTTGCGCGCGTGAACCTGCCAGCAAGAGGCCGACCAAGACACGGGGCGATCTTTCACGCATCGTTCATTGTAATAGGGATTGTCATTTATGCTGCGCCGTTACACTGGGCAGCATCAATGGTTGAACAATGTAACGGAAGCGTGAGATGGCAGCAATTGGCTACGTGTTATCCTCTGAGCAGTTTACCACCCCCCAACTGATCTCGTTTGGCGCACGTGCGGAGCGCAGCGGCTTCGATATGGTGTGGACGAGTGACCATTTTCATCCCTGGCAGTCGAATCAGGGGCATTCCGGGCACGCATGGGTCATGCTGGCAGCGCTCGGCCAGCAACTGCGCGACATCCCTATGGGCACCGGCGTCACATGCCCCACATACCGCTATCACCCGGCGATTGTGGCGCAGGCTTTCGCAACGCTGGGGATGCTCTACCCTGGGCGGGTGTTCCTGGGGCTGGGGACGGGCGAGGCGCTCAACGAACAGGCCGCGACCGGCGAATGGGGCGATTATGGCGAGCGCGCCGCGCGCCTGGTGGAGGCTGTACAGCTCATCCGCCGCTTGTGGTCTGGCGAGTGGGTGCAGCATCGCGGGCAGTATTATCATGTGCCAGGCGCGAAACTGTATGACCTGCCCAGCCAGCCAATCCCCATCTATATGGCGGCGTCTGGGGAAGAAAGCGCTGGACACGCGGGCCGGCATGGGGATGGCTGGATCACGGATGGCGAGTCGCTGAAAGATGATACCATTCGCGGCGCGTTTGAAGAGGCGGCGCGCAGGGCCGGCAAAGACCCGAAGGCGATGCCCATCATCGTTGAGCTGTTTGTGCATGTGGGCACAGAAGACGACGCAAAGCAGCATGCCGCGAAATTGTGGCGCTTTTTGCCCAAAGCCTGGACGAAATACGTCGATAATCCTGACCCGCGCGCCATCCTGGAGCAGGCCAACGCCGAGGTGTCGCTGGATGAGGTGGTGAAGATGTGGTCGGTAAGCCCGGATCCGCAGGCGCATATCGAGAAGATCCAGGCACTGATGAAGGCGGGCGCGACGCACATCTTCATCCATTCCGGCCAGGAACAGCAGATAGACATTATCGAGTTCTTCGCGCGGGAAGTGCTGCCGCAGATGCAGCATACGCGCATGACCCTTTAGCGCCGCAGTGCGCGGCAGGAGCGAAAACGATGGGCGGTCAATCATCGAACGACGGAGGGCGGCAGCCGGGGCACACCGAGCCGGGCCCGGCGGAGCTGGAACGGCAGCAGAAGCGCGACCAGCCGCAGCGCGAAACGCCGTCACCAGAAACACCAGAAAAAGAAGCACCGCAGCGCGAAACACCGTCACCAGAAACACCAGAAAAAGAAACGCCGCAGCGCCGTGACGTGCCGCAGCCGCCGGAAAAACAGGCCCCGGTGATCCGGCGCAAACACGATGCGAACGCCAACGATGGCGAATTTGAGGAAGGCAGCGGCTAGGGTGGAGTGGCTGGGCGGGCTGCTGGCGTTTCAAACGCCGCCGCTGGAGACGTTGTTTCGGGGGACGCTGGTCTACCTGCTG
>CAZQIJ010000239.1:0-7291 GCA_964592955.1 uncultured Anaerolineaceae bacterium | reverse complement strand
CCCCAGCCCCGCGCCAGAGTCCGCATTGGTGCGCGCAGAATCGACCTTGAAGAACTGATCAAAGATCTGCGACTGGTGGGCCGGGTCTATACCCACACCGTTATCTTCCACGCTCAGGCACGCCATATGATCGGCAGTGTGCGCCGTGCGGATCGTGATCGTCCCGTTTTCCCTGGTGAAGTGGATGGCGTTCTGCAGCAGGTTGTGAAAGACGGTCATCAACAGGCTGAGGTCACCCGTCACCATGACCGGGCGAGGGTCCAGCGCCCACTGAAGGCTGATTCGTTTTTCGTCTGCCACCTTCCTCAGGCGTTCTGGCAGGTACGGCTGGAGATCGTTCAGGTTAAACGGCACCCGCTTGATCTCTGTGCCCTGGTTCAGCTTGACCAGGGTGTGAAGCTGCTCGATCATCAGGTTCAGCCGGTGCGACTGCTGGTCGATGATGTCCACCCGCGGCTGTATTTCCGCCAGCGTCGTCGCTTTGCGAATCAGGTAAACGCTGGCCTTAATCACGCTGAGCGGCGCGCGCAGATCGTGCGATGAAGTGCCTACGAAGCTCGCCAGCAGGTTAACGCGCTCGCGCTCCAACGCCAGTTCAATGCTCTGCTGCTGGGCCTGGCGTGCTGCCGTAATATCGCGCAGGATAATCAGCCACCCCACACCATAACCGCTGGCGTGCAGCACCTCATTAATGCGCACCTCATACAGGCAGGCCGCGCCCCCCTGCGCCAGCTCAAACGTAAACATCTCGGCGCGCATCTGCTCCCAGCGTGTCCTGATCGCCGCCTCAATCGCATTCCCAAACACCGGATAGCGGCTGATCAGCTCGAAGATGCGCAGGTTCAGCACGTCGGCCTCAACGCAGCCAACGAGTTTCTCGGTGGCACGGTTGATCTCCACGACGCGCTCGCGGTTATCCAGCACAATCACGGCGTCCTGCATGCTCTCCAGCACCGCATTGGAAGCCACCGGCAGCACGCTCAGGAAGTCGTAGCGGAAGATTGCCAGATACAGGCAGGTGCCGGTGAACGTAAGGCCGAGCGCGGTGAGGTTCGGAAACGTGAGCGGCAGCATCCCAAACTCTGCCAGCGCATTACCCACCAGCCCCACCGCCCCGCCCAGCAGCATCAGCACATACTGCGCGCGGGTGCTGCCCCTGGTTTGCATGGCGGCGCGCAGCAGCAGCGATAGCCCCACCACAATGGCCACATACTGATACGTGACGACCAGCGACTGCCAGCGCCCATAGCGGATCGTTTCGGCCACGATGCTGCCTTGCAGGGTAAAGGCCCAGTCGGTCAGGTACGCTGTGGCGTGTGGGTAGGCAAAGACCAGCGCCAGGGTAAGCGTGGGGACCACGAAGAACAGCGCTGCCGTCCAGCGGTTGACCCAGGGCGGATTGAAGATATAGACGATGGTAAACAGCAGCAGCAGCGACGGCAGCGGCAGCGTGGCAGCAAAGCGCAGCCTGCCGAAAAACATGGCGGTTTCCGGCGTGGCGCTAAGCCCCATACCCACATACATCGCACCGGCCAGCGAAATCAGCACCATCGCGGCCACCAGCAGGCCGATACCGGGGATGTGCTGCCGTTTGCGCAGCGAAGAGACGGTTGCCGCCGTCAGAACCGCGCCGAGCGCGGTGATAATGAGATAAAGCTGAAACAGCGCGGCCATAGTGAGCTTCCTGCCCGGTGTACGGTCATGATGATGAGATGACGAGAAATCTGAAGTCTGCGATAGCATAAATCCAGGGTCAGGTTTTGTCCATAAGGGGTCCGAATAGTCCACGCAGCGGCCAACGGCAGCAGGGCAGCCCACAATTACTGAGGTCATTACCCGGCAAATGGCCAGAACCGGCGCAAAACTCATCGCACACCCATCTTGCGCCGCGCAGCTAATAATCCCCTTAGGTTTGTATGATTTTCCGCGCCACAGCGCAGGGGTCACAGTTATAATAGAGATGTTGTCTACCAACGCCGGACTTTACCATGGCATCCTCTGTACCTGTGCAAACCAACCCAACTTTCCCTCGTCTGCGTGGCCGCACCCTGTGGGGTTACCGGCTGGTATGGTTTGCGCTGATGGCCAGTTGCTTCGTCTTCTACATCAACGCCAGCAGGCAAACCAGCAGCGACCCGCTGGCCGCGTTTGCGCAGCTCCGCCTCAACCTCATGATGGGGTTCGTTTTTGTGCTGGCGCTCACGTTGTTCATTATCCGTTCAGACCATTTCATGACGATGTTTATCTCTGCCGGGCTGGTGCTGGCGGCAGGCAGCGAACTGTTCCTCTATGGCATTCGCACGCCAGGGACGACGCTGTTCAGTGAAGTGCCGGTTGGCGTCCTGGCGCAGGTGCTCACCAGCCTGGGTATCATGGCGCAGATCCTGGTGTTTGGGCTGCTGCCAGATGGCCGGTTTGTGCCGGCATGGTCGCGCACGATGAGCATCCTGTGGGTGGGGCTGGTGCTGGTGGTGGATGCCTTCATCCCCTACCCAGACAATCTGCCCATCACCTACGCCGCAGGCACATTCTTCGTGCTGCCAGCGCTCTATGCCCAGATCTATCGCTACCGCCACGTGGCAGATGTGGCACAGCGCCAGCAGATCAAATGGATTCTGACCGGGCTGGTGCTGGCGGTCAGCGGGTTCCTCTTTCACATTGTCGTGCGCCCCGGCCTGCTGTTTGCGCTGCCGCCGGATACAGCACAGGTGGTCGATACGCTGCTGCTTTCAAACGTGTGGTTTCTGGCCATTCTGGCCGTGCCGGTCTGCCTCAGCATCGCCCTTACCCGCTTCGGCCTGTGGGATGCCGATACCGTCCTCAACCGGTCGATGGTCTATGGCCTGCTGACGGCGGCGCTGGGCCTGTCGTTTGTGCTGTTTGCGCTGGCGGCCCAAACGCTGTTGGAAATGCTGACCGGAACGCCGCAGCCCACGCTGGTGCTTGCCGTGACCACCGTGCTGACCGCCGTCCTGTTTCAGCCCTTACGCGAACGCATTCAGGCCTTCATTGATGCGCGCTTCCCAAATTCGCGCCTGCTGGCAAAGATCAACGCGCCGAAACCGGTCTTCGCTGGCGATTCGCTCGCCGGGCAGACGCTGGGCAGCTACCAGATCATCGAGCGCATGGGGCGCGGCGGCATGGCAGATGTTTACCGGGCGCGCCATGTGCGCGACGGGCGCGATGTGGCGCTCAAGGTCATGCTGCCCCCCGCCAGTGGTGACCCCAACGCCGCGCAGCGTTTTGAACGCGAGGCGCGCACCGTGGCAGCGCTGCGCCATCCGCACATCGTCCAGCTCTACGATTACGGCCTGCAAGGTGACGAGCGCTACATGGTCATGGAGCTGCTGGACGGCAGCACCCTGGACGACATCTCGTACCCGCTGGCGCTGGCCGACACAGTACACCTCATCGCGCAGATCGCCAGCGCGCTGGATTACGCCCACGCGCGGCACATTGTCCACCGCGATGTAAAGCCCTCCAACGTGCTGCTGCGGCGCGGCCCCCACGATACCATTGAAGGCGTGCTTTCGGATTTTGGTGTGGCGCGCCTGCTGGAAGATCACGTCTCGCTGACGGGGTCGGGGCTGGTGGGCACGCTGGATTACCTCGCGCCGGAACAGATCTCTGGCGCGCCGGATATTGACCACCGGGCAGATATTTACGCCTTCGGGGTCATGGTTTACCAGATGCTGACCGGCAAGCTGCCGTTCAGGGGCGAAAGCGCGGCGGCGGTGCTGTTCGCCCATCTGCAGAACGCGGTGCCAGACCCCAGGCGCGATAACCCGCTTGTGCCGGAATGCGCAGCGCTGGCGGTCATGCGGGCGCTGGCCAAAGACCGCACCGACCGCTATGACAGCGCCGGTGATTTCGCGGCGGCGCTGTCGCTTGGCCAACACTGCGAAACCCGTCCGGGCGCGCGGACGCCGCAGCCGGTGCCAGGCTGATGTTCATCGCGCCTGAACACCAACCGCTGTACGCCGGGTGACGCCAGCCGCCGCGTCATCACCTGGATGGTCCGGTAGGGCTGACAAAATACGTGCTTTCCTGCGATTCGGCAGTCCAGGCCGTGCCGCCGGGCAGATAGACCTCGCGCCAGCGAATGCCATCGCTGCAAACGGTCGCCAGCGAATCCGCGGCAAAACGCTCGCCTTCCGCCAGATAGCCGACGTTTTCGCCAGACCGCAGCGGCACCGCGCGCAGGTTATTCGCGCCCATGCCAGCGATCACCTCTCCGAGTTCATCGGCCAGATACAGCGCTTCCACTGCCGGGCACGGCGAAGACGCCGGGCGCTCACCCAGGCGGTAGCGCGGCGGTGCCCATACCACCTCGGTGCCCAGATAGTAGAAACTGGATCCACCGGACGTGCGATCAATTTCCGGTATCGGCAGCACCGTGATCTCGCCATCGGCCACGCCAAAGAGCGTTGACTCAACCCGCACCAGCGCCGCCCGTCCATCCGGGGAAAGCGCCGCGCTAACATCCGCATTCTCGTTGCGCAGCACGCTGTCGATGCCCGGCAGCCGCACATCAAATGCGCCCAATGCCCCTACGCTTGGGCCGCCGGACTCCAGCACATAGGCTTCTGCCACGCCCGCAACAGCCGCCTGCGTCCCATCACTTGCGTCGATGGCGCTCCAGGTGCCCTCTCGCTCGTTCCACAGGAAGATGCGGTCCCCGCTGGCACTGTCCCACACCCATTGTGGCACGCCGTATTCAAAGCCGCTTATGCGGATCGCTGCGCTCAGGGTTCCGCTTCGGTCGTAGATGTAAAAGCCCCGCTCTGACGACAGGCAGATGTCTTCTGGATCGCGGATGAAGTAGCCCACCACGATCCCGGCCTCCGTCCAGGCCATCGCGGGTGGCAGCGGCCCCACCCCACAGCCATAATCCAGGGGGGTCATCCCCACCAGCGTGCTGATCGTCTGCGTCTGCACATCATAGGCGAAAATGGTGGCACTCTCGTCTGTGTTGACCTCAGCCCACGCCACGGCTGCGCCATCTGGCGACCATACAGCCACGAGCGAGGTAGACGTGTTGGTGATCCCCTGGGTCGTCAGCGCGGCGCTGACCCCTTGCACCAGATCACAGATCCACACGCTGCCGGTCGGTGTGGGCGCGTAGCCGCCGAAAAACGTCTCGTCGTCCACGACGTTAAGCGCCAGATGCGTCCCTCGCGGCGAAAGTGCCGCGCGCAGCGCCCGGTATCCTTCCAGATCACACGCGTTCAGGGGCTGCAGCGCGGTCGCTCCTGGCGTCCAGGTGAACAGCTTGCCAGCCAGCACCACCACAGCGGACATAGTGTCGGCGGGCTGTGCTGCCGCTGGCACGCCCAAACCGGCAGCCACACATACGGCGATCAGGGCAATTTTCACCCACAAAAGTACACGGTTCATCAGTGTTAGCCTCCTTAATTCTGCTATGTGAGAATGTGCGCATCCGCGCTGCTGCCGGTTAAGCCGCAGCACCCTGCACGTGCTTACTGCGGCGTGACGCGCAGCGTGTATTGACCGCTTGCGCCTTCGCCAATGGTGCCTACCTCGATGATGAACAGCAGATCCGCGGGGGCACGCAGCGCGGTGAGCGCCGCCGCGCCGCCATCGTTATCCTCAAGCACCGGGTCTGACCGCCCCTGAACAAACAGGCGCAGCGTGGCCTCGAAACCGTCAGGTTCCACAACCACCCCAAAAGTCTGGCCTTGTGTGAGGCGCAGGTGATGGCGCACGGCCTGGCCGGAGTTCAGCGTCCCCGCCACCACATCCCCTATTTCCACATAGTTCAGCGCGCTTTCGAGTGCGGTTTCTGCCGCCCCCAGCAGCACATCCTCTTCGGCCAGCAGCGTGTCCAGCGTCAGCGGCACGCGCACGGTGGGCGGCACGCCGATGCCCTCAATGCTGATCTCCCCCTGCGCGGTGACGGCGCGCGTGTCGCTGTAGTTAAACGTGATGCCTTCCGGCATGGCGACCGGCAGCACGCTGCCCCCTAACCCGGCGGTCGGATAGTGGCCGACCACCGCCGCGCGGTCATTGAGGCGCATTGCCCACGCGAAGGACTCGCACGCGCTGGCGCAGTCTGGGCTAACGAGCACCGCCAGCGCGCCGCGATACCGCAGGCTTGCATCTGGCAGCATAAACGCATCTTCGAGCTGCGGCAGAATCACAAACGCCTGACGGTCATCGCTGTACACGGCCTGATTGCCGATGACGACTTCTTCATCGAAGAAATAAGCCGGCAGTTGGTCCCCCAGGAAGGCCGCGCCGCCCCCGTTCTGGCGCATGTCGATCATCAGGCCAGGGATCTGCCTGCTGATGGCGTGGCGCAGCGCGCGCTCCCACAGCGCGACCGTCAGCGGCAGGTCGTCCGCCAGGCTGTAGACGGTGATGAGGCCGAAACCGCTCGGCAGCACTTCATAGGTGAGCGGCGTGGCTGTATCCGGCGGGAACGCGCGCTGGTCACCCGCGTTGAGGCTGTCGAGATCCAGCACTGTGCTCAGCAGGGCGGTGGTTTCGGCCTCCATGCTGCGGTACGTAACTTCAACCGGCGTGCCCACCGGAAAGCGCACCACATGCGTAAGCTGCGCCAGGCGCAGGGTGTGCGGCGTGCTGTAGCTGCGCCATAGGCTGACCGCTTCGAGCGCCGCGTGTATCGGCTGGCCGTTAAGCGCCAGGATCTCCGCGCCGCGCCTGATCCCGGCCTCGTCTGCCGGGCCGCCATCCGCGACAAACGTCACGATCACCTGGCCGTCGTCGGTTTCCCGCACCGCCATGCCCAAACCACCAGAGACCGCGTCGAAGTACGCCTGCGAATCGACCGGGCCGGACACGTGACCGTCCGGGATGGCCAGCGCCAGATCCGCCAGCGCGCGCTGATAGCCGAACAGGTCCCCGGCGGCGGCGGCGCTGGCCACGCGGGGCCGTACCGCCGCGTCGAGCGCGTCCCAGTCGATCCGCTTATAGTCGGTAAAGGCATACTTGCGGCGCAGCAGGTCAATCAGCGCGTCGTAAGCCTCCAGCCAGCCCAGCGCAGAGAAATCGTCCAGTGCCGCGTCTTCTGCTTCCAGCAGCGCAACCCTCGGGCTGGCGCTGCGATCAAACGTGAATGGCTCGGTGGAAACATCGACCAGCGTGTAGCCCTGCGGCAGCGTCACCACCGGATCATCCGCCGTGAACAGCCGTGCATCCGCGCCATACCCGGACGGGAATCCCTGCCCGGCATCCGCCGCAAAAACGAGCAAGCGCCCGTCGGTCAGGTCCAGGAACGTGTCTGGCTCTGCGCTGATCTGCCCGGAGG
>CAZQIJ010000238.1:0-7295 GCA_964592955.1 uncultured Anaerolineaceae bacterium | reverse complement strand
ACTTTACGGCGCGCATTTACGCGGCAGTGCTTGGGGTCTTCATGGTGATGTCGCCGCTGTTATTCCGGCGGTGGCTGGGGCGGTGGGGGACGATTCTCGCCTGCGTTATGATCCTTATTTCGCCGCTGCTGATGTACTATAACCGCTATATTCGCGAAGACACCCCGGCCATCATGGCGTCCATCCTCATGGTGTGGGCCATCATGATGTATCTGAGCGGGCCAGAAGACCAGCGGCGGCGCGCGCACTGGCTGTATATTCTCTCTGCCGCCACCATCTGGAACCTGGGTTCCAAAGAAACCGCCTTCTTCTACGTTGCGATCTTTGGCCTGTTCCTTACCCTGTACTTCGCCGTTCGGCTGATGCAGCACGTGTGGAACATTCCGGGGCGCGTGTGGTTCAGCACCTTTATGATTGGCTGGCTGCTGGCAGGTGTTGCCGCCATCGGCATGTACATCGTGCTGGATATCGCACCGCTGGAGCGCGCTGCTTCGAATACCCCCGCGCTTTCCGGGTTCGCCGCGCTCATCGCTGCCGAGGGGCTGGGATCACGCGCGGCCTGGGCTGGGGTGCTGTTTGGCATCATTTCGCTGCTGTCCTTTGGCGTGATGTCCGCTGCGCTGGGGGCCTACCAACTGGGTGTTGCCGTTTATCGCGCGCTTAACCTGGGCGAACGCTGGCTGCCGCTGTTCTTCGGCGTGGGTGTGGCCCTTGCCGTCCTGGTGGTGGGCAGC
Organism: uncultured Anaerolineaceae bacterium; assembly: GCA_964592955.1. Classification (GTDB taxonomy): domain Bacteria; phylum Chloroflexota; class Anaerolineae; order Aggregatilineales; family Phototrophicaceae; genus CAZQIJ01. Next base: position 6,561 of record CAZQIJ010000238.1, on the reverse strand, counting down.
ATCCTGCGCATCCTTGACCTCAATGGCTTCTACAATAACCTCGACCTGCGCAGCCTGGTTGTGTGGTCGCTGCTTGTCTTTGCGACAGTGACGCTCGTCACGGTCGGTACTGCCGTGTGGGTCATCAGCCGTCAGGGCACGCGCATTCCCTGGCGCACGCTGGTTTACATCGCCATCATCGCGGTGGTGCTGGTGACGGGCTTTATTCTGGTCGAGGAGCTTTCGCACATCCGCGAAGGGACCATAGGGCTGGTGGAGCCGGTTTCTCCTGACCAGGAAGGCGCGGCAGATGCCCCTACGCAGGCCCTCTCCTGGACGCCGATTGTGCTTTCGTGGGTGGTGGGCGCGGTCATCGCCGGGATCTTCGTGATGTCGCGCGTGTGGGGCTGGTGGCGCACGCTCGAACAGTTCCCGGAATTTGATCTCATGATGCTGCTCGGCACGCTCATCCTGCCCTGGATGGCAGGGGTATTTATTGTGCTGGCGCGCGGGTCGCTGGCAGAATTTGAGCGCATCGGCCAGGGGCTTGGCCCCTTCCTGCTCTCGTTACTGCCGGTTTCTGGCCCCGCACAGGCTGGCCAGGCTGTGATCGGGCTGCTGGCATGGCTGCCGCTGATGATCGCCTCCATTATCGCGGGGGTGGCCTGGAACTGGCGGCGTTTCCTGGTGTGCCAGGTCATTTTCCTGGGTATCTTCGCCTTCTTCTTCACAACGGTGTTCACCAACATCAACGGCCTATGGACCGGGATGGTCTACAGCCTGCAGTACTGGCTGGAACAGCAGGCCGAACGGCGCGGCAGCCAACCGCAGTACTACTACCTGCTGGTGATCCTGCCGGTGTATGAGTACCTGCCCATTATCGGCTCGGTGCTGGCGATGATCGGCGGGTTAGGTGTCTTCTGGAAGCGGCGCACAACCGTGCATCAGCGCCGGAACGCGATCCTGGCGGAGGTGACCGAGACGATGCCGGTGGTGGGGTATGCGTCTACTGCCGAAGTCGTTGAGGTGGAGCCTGACGCGCTCCCCGCTGAGGACGTTGTCGAAATCGCGGCGGTAGACGCGGGCGAACCCGGCCCGCAGGGGGCACAGCCCGCAGCTACCTATGATATCTTTGCAGACGGGCTGGATGTGGTGCCTGATGCGCCGTACCCCCCGCCGCCGACGAAAGCCAAGCATGCGCCGCTGGATCCCGCGCTGTATCTCGACCGTGTGCCGTTCCTGATTCTGGTGTCGTGGTGGGCCATTCATGTGATGGTGGCGCTCACACTGGCGGGCGAGAAGATGCCCTGGTTAGGCTCCCATATGACGCTGCCGATGATCCTGCTCACAGCCTGGTATTTTGGCAGGGTGTTTGAGCGCGTCGATCTGCAAACGTTCCGCGAGCGGCGCGGCTGGCTCTACCTGCTGGTGCTGCCGCTGTTGTTCATCACCGGGTTTCAAGTGGTGTTCCAGCTTCTGGGTGATCATCCGCCCTTTACCGGCACTCAGGTTGAGCAGCTTCGTGCCACCTATGGCTGGCTGGCCGCGCTGGGAATCAGCGCTGGGGTGGGTGTTTTCGCGGTGCGTTTGGCGCAGGAAACCGGTTGGGCACACTTCCGCCAGATGTTCGGCGTAACGATCTTCGCGGTGCTGGCGCTGCTCACGTTCCGCACAGCGTGGATGGCCTCCTTTATTAACTACGATCTGGCGACAGAATACCTGGTGTATGCCCACGCCACCCCAGGCACCAAGCTCGTGCAGGATCAGCTCGAAGAACTGAGCGCGCGCACCACCAACGGCATGGATTTAGCCTATGCCTATGATGACAAAATGTCCTGGCCGGGTGTGTGGTACTTCCGCCATTTTACGCGCAAAGACGCATACATGGGCGGCAGTCCCACGCTGCAGCAGATGAACGACAAGACCGCCGTTGTGGTGGGCGAGGCGAACCGCTCGGTGGTCGAACCCCTGCTGGAAGATCGCTACCAGAAATTTGAATATACGCGGATGTGGTGGCCGATGATGGACTATTTCGACCTTACGCCGCAGCGTATCATCAACGCCTTCTCCCTGGCACCAGAGAACCCGGATGCCGGCAAGATCAGGCGCGGCTTGTTCGATATCTGGTGGGCGCGCGACTATACAGCCTTCGGCGAAGCCGTGAACAAGGATTTCTCGCTGAGCGAGTGGCCGGTTGCCGAAAACATGTACCTGTTTGTGCGCCGCGATGTCGCCGCACAGATCTGGCCCTATGGTTTGGGCGAAGGGACTGCCACCAGCCCACTCACCGATAACGCCGAAATCAGCCAGTGCGTGGCCAACTGGCTCGAAACCCCGGCGCTGCATGTCTTCGGCAACAGCGGGCCGCACCAGCTCTCTGTGCCGGTGGGCGTGGATGTTAGCGCAGATGGACGGGTGCTGATCTCAGAAGCTTCAGACACCAACAGCCGCATTTCGGTGTGGACGACGGATGGTGTGTTTGTGGAAACCTTTGGTCAGACGGGCGCGTTCAGCCAGACGGGCGCATACTTCAGCCGACCGTATGGGGTGGCTGTGGGGACAGATGGCCGTATCTTCGTGGTGGATAGCTGGAATTACGGTGTCCGCGCGTTTTCACCTGGCAACGAGCAGATCACGTCCTGGGGTGAACAATTCCAGTTCGGCATTAACGCCCCGCAGGAACCTGCCGACGGGTTCTGGATCCCGCGTGATATCGCGCTCGATAGCGAGAACAACGTTTATGTCTCGGATACCGGCAACAAACGCATACGCGTGTACACGGCAGACGGACGCTACCTGCGCGACATTGCCTCTGGTGGCAGTGCCCCTGGGCAGTTGGACGAGCCATCTGGTATTGACGTTGGCCCTGGCGGCCTGCTCTATGTGGCCGATACCTGGAATTACCGCGTGTCGGTTTTTGACCTGCAAGGCAACCATGTGCGGTCCTGGAATGTTCGCGCGTGGCTGGAAGAATTTGGTAACCGGCCTTACATCGCGGTGGACGGTGAACGTTCCCTGGTCTATGTGACCGATCCTGACGCCGGGCGCGTGCTGGTCTATGACATCAACGGCGACTGTGTGGGCGCGTTTGGCAGGCTCCAGCGCGAGAACCCCGGCCCTGCGCAGTTCAGCACAATAGGCGGCATCGATGTCGCCCCTAACGGAGAAGTCTACGTCGTCGATATGGCCAGTGGCCGCGTGCTGGTGTTCCCGCCCTTCGTGCGTCCGGTGGACGCCGCCGGGGACGCGCAGTCGTCCGTCCTGGATCCTTTCGCTGTGGGCGATATTGAGCTGACGATGGATGTGATCCCGGTCACCGAAGACGTAATCCCGGTCACCGAAGACGTAATTCCGGTCACCGAAGACGTAATTCCGGTCACCGAAGACGTGATCCCGGTCACCGAAGACGTGATCCCGGTCACCGAAGAAGCCGCAGCAATGGAAGACCTGCCCGCCACAACCGAAGAAGCCCCGGAACAAACCCCGGAGGCAATTGCCACGCCGGAAGTTACTCCGCAGGGGTAACGGGCTGCTGCGCCAGACGATCGAACGCCGGGGATGTCCCCGGCGTTTTCTGTTCCTGTTGGGTGAGGCTGTTGCAGTCAAAAACGAGCCACCGATTTTGGCCGAGCGAGGGCATTGCCCCACCCGCCACACGTGATTGATTATTTTCCTGGAATAGCCTAACGTCTCGTCCGCAGCATTTGCAGGCACAGCATCCCGCTGCCAGGTCTGCGCTGCCCCGCGGCTGCCCTGCCGGATTCGTGTGCGGCGTCATCCGGGGCGGTGTATGGCCGCGCTGCGTTTTCCATGCATTCTCCCGTAAGTTTCCCTGTGGCCAACGCCCTTCTGCCAGCGAAACATCTACATTGCTTTAGCGTTGGGCTTATGGTAGATTAACTTTTCACGCCCGGCTAAGATCGGCAGCGTCAGTCGTCAGTACCATTACAGGAGAGTTGTGTTCATGGCAAAGGTCGCATTCGTTACGGGCATTACCGGGCAGGATGGTTCGTATCTGGCAGAACTGCTGCTCGATAAGGGCTACGAGGTGGTCGGTTTGGCGCGGCGTAGCACACACTATCACTACGAGAATATCCAACACCTCATCGGCAAAATCAACATTGTTTACGGCGATCTGCTGGATGGCGAAACGCTGAACAACATCATGATCAGGTTCAAGCCGGATGAAGTGTATAATCTCGCTGCGCAGTCTGTGCCTGCCGATAGCTGGAACCAGCCCTACGTAACAGGCGAAATCACCGGCCTCGGCCCGGTACGTGTCATGGAATCTATCCTCAAGCACCGCCCGAATGCGCGCTTTTACCAGGCGACCAGCCGCGAGATCTACGGCGGTGTGGAAGAAGAAGTCGTTAACGAAGACACCCCCATGCGCGCCAATAACCCGTATGGCGTGGCGAAGCTGTATGCCCACCTGATGATGACCACGTACCGCGAATCCTACGGCATCTATGCCTGCGGCGGCATCCTGTTTAACCACGAAAGCCCGCGCCGCAGCCTGCACTTTGTCACCCGTAAGGTGACGATGGCGGCAGCCTGCATCAAATTGGGTTACCCGAACCCGCCCGTCAACGAGATCGGCCAGCCGCTGGTGCAGAACGGCAAGCTGAGGATGGGCAACCTTGATGCCGTTCGCGACTGGGGTTACGCCAAAGAATATGTTGAGGCCATGTGGGCCATGCTCCAGCAGGACACCCCGCGCGATTATGTCATCGCCACCAACGTTTCGAAGACCGTGCGTGACCTGTGTGAGGTGGCCTTCGCGCAGGCCGGGTTAAACTGGGAAGAGCATGTTGAGGTCGATGAAGCGTTCATCCGCCCCACAGAAATCGCAGCAGCGCGCGGCGATTATTCGCGCGCCAAGGCAGATTTCGGCTGGGAACCGCGCACCTCGTTTGAAGACCTGACTCGTATGATGGTCGATGAAGACCTGGCGCTGCTCAAAGGCCAGCGCACTTTCCAGGTCAGCGGCGTAAGCGCTGGCTAAGTGTCACCGGGCGCAACTGCTCAGGTATTTTTGCCCCTCACCCCCGCCTCTCCTCAGTGGGAGTAGGGGGCAAAGAGGGCAGGGGGGATGAGGCGAATGAAAAGCGCAGCAGCCCTGGCCAGAGTAGTGACCACCGGGCGGATCATCAGACCCGCATCCCCCGGCGCTTCTCCCTGGCGATCCGTGCATGACCTGTACGTAAGTCTCGCCACTGCCTCAACCCCACGTCTGCGCGGCGGCGCTGGCGCTCATGCTGGCCTGTTTCCCCGCTCATTGCCGCGATAGAACATCTATGCTATACTGGCCGTTCATTCGCAGGCTAATCCACAGATCTGACCATGACCGAACATCTTTCCATCCAAGAGGCGCGTACCCTGCTGCTGGCCGCGCAGGGGCTGATTCCCACGCCTGACCGTCCCGCAGTCAAGCGTGATGTGCTGGACAGCATACGGCGCATGCACGTGCTGCAAATTGACACCATCAGCGTGGTTAACCGCAGCCCGTACCTGGTGCTGTGGAGCCGCATCGGGGATTACCCATTGGCGTGGCTGACCGCGCTCCTTGCCGAGGGCGCGCTGTTTGAGTACTGGTCACACGAAGCGTGTTTCGTCCCGATGGATGACTTCCCGCTCTACCGCCGGGTGATGTTGGATCGTCCGCGTTCGTGGAGCAATCCCCACCAATGGATCGAAGAGCACCCAGAGGCGGTCGAACGCGTGCTGGCACATATTGATGCCAACGGGCACGCCCGCTCTTCAGACTTTGAGCGCACAGAGGGCAAAAGCGGCGGTTGGTGGGGCTGGAAAGACGAGAAAGCCGCGCTGGAAGTCCTCTACGCCATCGGTGAGTTGATGATCAGTGAGCGGCATAACTTCCAGCGGGTGTATGCGCGCCGCCACACGGTGATGCCGGACTGGGATGACCGTCACGCGCCGCCTTTGCAGGAGGTCTATCACCAGATGATTCGCAGTTCGGTGAAGGCCCTTGGCGTAACCACCGCCCGCTGGATCATGGACTACTTCCGGCTGCCGAAACGCGAAGCGCCCGGTCTGTTCGAGGAGATTAAGGACACATTTCTTCCGGTAAAGGTGGACAACTGGAAAGACCCCCTCTACGTCCACCCGGATAATCTTACACTGCTGAAAGCAGTGCAGGCTGGCGATCTGCACCACACCGGCACAACGCTGCTCTCGCCCTTTGATCCGGTGGTGTGGGATCGGGCGCGGGCGCAGACCTTGTTCGATTTCGCGTATCGCATTGAGGTCTATACGCCCGCACCCAAACGCGTGTACGGTTACTTCGTCCTGCCCATTCTCCATCAGGGGCGGCTGGTGGGGCGGCTTGACCCCAAAGCGCACCGCAAAACACGCCAGATGGAAATCCGTGCGCTGCATCTGGAGCCGGGTGTAGTCATCGATGATGCGCTGGTCCACGGGCTGGCAGATGCGCTGCGACGCTTCGCCGCCTGGCACGGTACCCCGGAAGTGATCATCGCGCAGACGAGCTAACTGGGCGCAGCGCTGGCGGCGCGGGTTTAGCGCTGTGAAAGTTCATCCAGGCGGCGCTTGAGGTAAGCG
>CAZQIJ010000237.1:0-7297 GCA_964592955.1 uncultured Anaerolineaceae bacterium | reverse complement strand
CCCTTAAAGCGTGCTGCCATGCCCCACAGAAAACCGTAAATGGCGTCGTCCGGGTTAGGGGTGTTGTGCAGTACGATGTAATGGTGTTCCCCCTTTTCGATGATCGCATAGCCTTCTTCTTGCGGGATGTTGCGCAGGTTCGCATGGTGGATGGCGTGCAGCGCGTTTAGCGCATCCGGGATCGACTGGATCACAGGCGGCATGACGGCCTGCTTCACCACCTGCCGCCCAAACGCCACGTAAGAGGCGCTGGCCTCCCCACCAAGCGTGTCTTCCATATGTTTCAGGATGTCCATCCACAGTTGATGCGGGTACCACTGCTCATGGTCAATCTCAGATAGTCCGTAACGCTCCAGAATCGGCTTGATAATATCGGCTTGCAGGTTATCCGCAAACGCGGCCATCGTCTGGCCGATCACTTCGGCCTCCGGTGTCCCTGCAACATACGGTACTGCGACATAGTGTTCCATAATGCTCTGTTCCTTTGCGCTTATCGAAGGCCAACAGGGGATGCCAGGCACGGCGCGCGGAGGGTGGCACTGGTGAACCGTAGAGAGACTGCCGCAAGAGCATGTCGCTCCGCAATGGGCTGGTAAGCATTCCTAACATTGAGGATACACGAACTTCTGTGGATTCGAATCTTAATTATTTACGATGCGGTGAGGGGCACATCGCGATGCGCACGATCTGGTAGGCACTTCACGAACCGTCCCTACCAATGCCATGCATTCTCATCTTGTCGCGGGGACGAGGCTTGCCTTGTCCCCGCCTTGTCGCTGTACTAATCCCCGGCGGCGGGGGAGGCCGTCATGCCGCCCGCACCGCGATAGCGTCGCTCGGCCACCGGCATGGCGTCCATGATGAGGTTCTCCGCGATAATGGACGACGACAGCACGCCGGGCAGCCCTGCGCCGGGATGCGTGCCCGCGCCCACAAAGTAGAGATTGTCGAATTCCTCAGAGCGGTTGTGCGGGCGAAACCATGCCGACTGGGTGAGGATGGGCTGCACGCTGAACGCCGCACCCAGGTAACTGTTGAGCGTGTTCTGAAAGTGTGACGGGGTAATGCTGTGTTCCGCCACGATGTTGGCCTGGAGATCCGGCAGATAGTTGTCTTCCAGAAACTGCATGATGCTGTCCCGGTACTGCGGCATGAACGTGTCCCAGTCCGTGCCAGAAGCCAGGTTCGGCACCGGCGACAGCACATAGAACGACTCCATCCCCTCTGGGGCCATGCTCGGATCCGTATAGGTGGGCATGTGCAGGTAAAGCGAGTAATCGTCTGCCACCACCTTACGCCTGAAAATGTCGCTCAGCAGTTCTTTGTAGCGGTCACCCAGGATGATGTTATGGTGTACCAGCTTGCTGTCCAGGTAACGGCGCTTCGTCCCAAAATAGATCACCACCAGCGACATGCTGTACTCCATACTGGCCACGCGCCGGTCGGTATACTTGCGCCGGTACTGCGCGGGGATCATGTTGCGGTAGGTAAAGGCCACATCGGCATTAGAGACAACCGCGTCTGCCGAAAGCTTCTCGCCGTCCATCAACTGTACCCCGGTCACACGCCGCCTGACCGGATCAACCAGGATCTCTTTGACCTCGGCATTCAGGTGCAGCGTGCCGCCCAGTTCGGTAAACAACCGCACCATGGCCTCAACCAGCGCCCCGGTGCCCCCCATAACCCAGTGCACACCCCATTTGCGTTCCAGATAATGGATCATGGCGTAAATGGAGGGCGCGTCGAACGGGTTGCCGCCGATCAGCAGCGGGTGGAACGAGAAGCAGCGGCGCAGAAACTCGTCTTTGACGAACTGCGCGGCGTAATGATAAACGCTCAGAAATGACTGCATCCTGATCAGATCCGGCGCGACTTTAAGCATATCGGTGAACTTCAGAAAAGGCTTATCCGCCAGGCCCACAAACCCTTTTTCGAAGATCGGGCGCGTGCTGGCAATGAACTTCTTGTAGCCCTCCACATCCTCCGGGCTCCAGCGCCGGATCTCCTCCAGCGTGAAGGCTTCGTCGTTGTTGTAGTCGAACTTGCGCCCATCTTTGTCGAAGATCCGGTAGAACGGGTCGTTCTGCACGATGGTCACATAATCTTCGCGGCGTTTGCCCGCCATCTCCCACAGGTCATCCAGCATAAACGGCGCGGTGACGATGGTCGGCCCGCCGTCGAACTTAAACCCATTGGACTCATACACATAGGCGCGCCCGCCGGGCTTATCGCGCTTTTCCAGCAGCACCACGTCATAGCCGCGCGCCTGCAGCCGGATCGCCGCCCCCAGCCCACCAAACCCACTCCCGATTACGATAATCTTCTTGCTCATGTGACGGTACTCTCTGCGTTTGACGATAATCATGCTTCTATTATGCGGCGTCACACGTCGTAAGATGCATACCATCATCAACTTCTCTAAGAAGTGTTACGATCTGCTCATCTTGAGAAATCATTCACAATCCCGCCACATGCCGCAGGGTGCAGGTTTAACGCGCCTGTGGCACAATCCGCACCATACAGAAAGGGACAAACCACATGAGCATTGTGCGCATCTTTGGCATTCCGATGGACCTGGGGCAGAGCAGGCGCGGCGTGGATATGGGGCCCAGCGCGCTGCGCTATGCCGAGCTGCAGGAACGTTTGCGAACCCTGGGCTACAGCCCGGTGGATCATGGCAACATTACCGTACCTCAGGCCGAAGAAGACCTTACCGAAGCCATCCACATCGAAGGCACAGCGCACTTTCTGCCGCAGGTGGCGCGCGTATGCCAGCAGGTCTATCACCAGATCACCACCTGCCTCCACCCCGAAGAATACGGTGTCTTTATGGGGGGCGATCACAGCCTGAGCATTGGCACCGTCTCCGCCGTGACCTCGGTCTTTCGCGGCCAGCGCGTGGGGGTGCTGTGGGTGGATGCCCACGCAGACATGAACACCCCCCACACCACACCCTCTGGCAATATTCACGGCATGGCGCTGGCCGTGCTGCTGGGGCAAGGCCCGCGTGTGCTAACGGAGCTGGGCTATCCCGACCGTAAATTGTGGGCGCAGCACGTGGGCATGGTGGGCGTGCGCGATGTGGATGCTGAGGAAGCCCTCACCGTGCGCGCCAGCGGCGTTCACGTCTTTACGATGCGCGATATTGACGAAAAGGGGATGAAAGCGGTGGCAGATGACCTGCTGGCGTTGTTTGCGGATGTCGATACGATCCACGTCAGCCTGGACCTGGACTCGTGCGATCCCAGTTTTGCCCCCGGTGTGGGTACGCCGGTGCTGGGTGGATTGTCTTACCGCGAGGCACACCTGCTGATGGAAATTCTGGCAGACAGCGGCAAAGTGCGCACCGTCGATATCGTCGAAATTAACCCGATCCTCGATGAGCGCAACCGCACCGCCGAAATCGCCGTCGAACTCATCGCCAGCCTGTTTGGTGAGCGAATCATGTGAGCAGATACCCGCCCGGCATTTTTATCAGCAGGATGTGAAAAAATCTGGCATATTCTTTGGCTTCCTCCAGTAACCGTTTACATCAATCCTGTGGTAGAATGCAGATTAAAGTGGAATGAGCGCTGAGCTAATCCGGCATTAGAGCGAGGGAGCCTGCCGTGCTGCACCTTGAATCACACATTATGAACGCCTCTGATCAGTTTATGCAGTCCGCGCTGGACGCCCTGCCTGCGCATGTTGCCATCCTGGATGAACATGGGTTTATCGTGGCTGTGAACAACGCCTGGCGGCGCTTTGCAGACAACAATCACTACCGGGATCGCACCTATGGGCTGGGTGCCAACTACTTTGCGGTGTGCGACTCTGCCAGCGGCAGGTTTGCAGACGAAGCGCCGCAGGCTTCCCGCGGTATCCACCAGGTGCTGGCCAACGCCGCAGACGAATTTGTGTTGGAGTATCCGTGCCATGGGCCGCGCAACCGCCGCTGGTTCGTGATGCAGGTCACGCGCTTCACCTGGGATAACCGCCCCCGCCTGATTATCGCGCATCAGAATGTGACGGAAATCAAGCGGGTGCAGATCGAGCTTGAGGAAAGCCGCCGCCGCCTGGAAGCGATCCTCAACCACGTGGGCAACGGCATCATCACCTTCAACGGCAACGGCAGGCTGGAATCGCTTAACCCGGCTGCGCTGCGCTACTTTGACTGCGATGCCGGTGACGTGCTGGGGCAGGAACTGGGTGTGCTGTTTGCCGAACCGCACGCCAGCATGTCCCACCGCCGCCTGCTGGCGCTGCTACAGGCCAGCGGCAGCCACGAAATGCTCGGTCGCCGCAAGGATGGTTCGACCTTCCCCATGTATTTCGCGGTCAGCGAACTGCATATTGGCTACCGGCGCATTTTCACCGGCATCGTGGAAGACCTGACCGAACGCAAACGCCTGGAATCCGAACTCATCGAGAAAGAGCGCATCACTGTCGCGCTGGATAAAGAACGCGAACTGCGCGACTTCAAGAACCGTTTCATCAGCATGATGTCTCACGAACTGCGCACGCCGCTCAGCTCGATCCTGCTTTCAAGCGATCTGCTGAAGCTCTACGACGAGAAGATCCCGCCGGAAGAACGCCGCTCCTTTCTGGATAACATCAGCACACAGGTTGACCAGCTTACCGCGCTGGTTAAGGACATGTCGCTGATGGCGCGCTCTGAAGTGCGCGACCAGGATTTCGCCCCGCGCGAAGCGGACCTCGTGGCCATTGTGCGCCAGATTGTGGGCGAATACCGCCACCGTGGTACGCACACTGTGGAACTCCGCGCGGGCAGCAGCCGCCTGAACGTGTTCGCAGACCTTAAGCTGGTGCGCCAGATCATCACCAACCTGCTGTCTAACGCCTTCAAGTATGCCCCCGCCGGTACCGAGATTCACGTATGTGTGCGGCGCGACGGTGACCGCGTGCTGTTCAGCGTTACAGACTGCGGCATCGGCATCCCGGCGGAAGACCTGCCGCACCTCTTCGAGCCGTTTCATCGCGGCGCGAACGCGGGCGGTATGCCGGGCACCGGGCTGGGGCTGGCCATCGTCAGGCAGTCGGTCGATCTGCATGGTGGTTCGGTCGAGGTGGAGAGCGAACCAGGCAAGGGGTCAACCTTTACGGTATACTTGCCTTATCTCCATTAGCCGTGACCAGCGCGCATGCCTGCCGCTGGCACTACAGGCAGGATGCAGACTATGCCGCCCATCGAATCAACCATCACAGAGGTTACAGTCTTCTACAATAACGGGGCCCGCGTCACACGGCGCGGGTCGCTGGAGCTGGCAGCCGGCACCCACACCGTCACCTTTTCGCTGCTTCCCCAATCGGTGTACCACATGCGCGAGGCGATTCGCGTCAGCGGTCGCGGCAGCGGCGTTACCATCCTGGATGTGCGCGCGCGTGAGGTTCAGTCCACCGCCCGCACCGAAGCGCGCCTCAGCGAAATCGACACCCGCAAACGCGCGCTGGAGGCGCAGCTCAGGGCGCTCGAAGCCGAATTGGATCGCCTCGCGTCGCAGGAGCGCCTGCTGTTCGCTGTGCGCGATTCTGGCAGCCAGTCACTGGCGCGCATGCTGGCCTACAAACGCGCCACGCTGGATGACATCGATGCGCTGGCACAATACCTTCAGGTGCAGTTGGGGCAGATCGCGCAGCGCCAGGCAGAAATTGAGCGCGAGCGCCTGGATATTCAGAACGAACTCACAATCCTTGCCGCCGAGGCGCGCCCCGATGTGGAGAGTCACGGCGAAGTGGAGGTCAGCGTAGAAGCTGCCGAGCCAACCCTGCTGGTGCTTGACCTGATCTATATGGTTGGTGGGCGTTGGTGGCCGGTGTATGATCTGCGCCTGTATGGCACAGAAATCACCATGACCTACATGGCCTATGTAACCCAGTCAAGCGGGGAAGACTGGCACAATGTCAGCCTCACGCTTTCCACCGCAGAGCCACTCACCAGCACCACGCTGCCCAAACTCGCGCCGCAGTACCTCAACCGTCCCATGCCGCGCTATTTCCCGGCACCGGCGTCTGCGCGCGGCGGCGTGCTTACCGGGTCCGCGCTGGGTGCGCCCATGCCCGCCCGGCTGAGCAAACCCCGCGCCGCTGCCGATTCCGAGATGGATGCGCCCGCACCCGCCGAGGCTGCCGAAACCGAAGCGCCGCAGCGCGCCGGGGCAGCGCTCTCTTACCCCGTCAGCTACCCGGTGACGGTCATCAGCGCGGGTTCGCAACACGGTTCGGCAGAAAAAGTCACAGTGACCACCCAAAGGCTCACCGCAGAACTGGATTATTACAGCGTGCCCAAACTGGCCGAAGAAGCCTACCTGCGCGCGAAAATTACCAATTCGTCCGCCTACACGCTGGTCCCGGGAGAGGCGTCGATCTTTCACGAAGAGATGTTTGTGGGCAAAACCCAGTTGGAGCGCATTACGCCCGGCGAGGAATTCGACGCGCTGCTGGGTGTGGATGACCGCATCAAGGTCAAGCGTGAACTGCTGCTGCGCGATGTGGCGAAACGCTTTATTGGCTCTAACCGTCAGACGCAGATTGCGTATAAAATCTCAGTGTCCAATCTGACTGATACGCAGGCCAGGGTAACGCTGATGGATCAGATTCCGCTGGCCCGTACCGAGCAGATCAGCGTGAAGCTGCTGAACGCGTCACCGGGCATCAGCGAACAGGACAAACTGAACATCTTAACCTGGGTACTTGCCCTGAAACCCGGAGAAAAGCAGAATGTCTCCTTTACGTTTCAGGTTGAACATCCCCGCGATATGGAGATCACTGGGCTTGACTAAATTGGGTTCACACATCCGCGTGAACGGTAGTACCGCGATCATTCAGGATGACTGCATTCTGCTGATCGAATTTGAGGGCAAACGAGGCACGTACTTTAATCTACCCGGCGGCGGGGTTGATCCGGGCGAATCTGTCGAAGAAGCAGCCGTGCGCGAAACCCTGGAAGAAGCCAGCGCGGCTGTAGAAATCGGGCGGCTGCTTATGGTGTGGGAATATGAACCAGAGCGCTATGCCTGCGCGCACGGGATGCGCCACAAGGTCGGTTTCGTGTTTGAGGGGCATTTGCTGCCGCACGCCGAACCCGCCATGCCGGAAGTCCCGGATAAGGGTCAGGTGGCGGTGCGCTGGCTGCCGCTGGACGTGCTGCCGCAGGTGCATCTGGTGCCGCCCATCGCCAAACCCCTGATTGAATCGCTGAAAGGCGGCTGCACGCTGTTTTTCACAGCGCTGCCGTAATGTGGCAGGTTTAGTCCACAGTGGCGCAAAGTAACTACTGTGGCAGGCGGTTGGGGGGCGC
>CAZQIJ010000236.1:0-7322 GCA_964592955.1 uncultured Anaerolineaceae bacterium | reverse complement strand
GTCGGATACCAGAAAGAAACTAGCCAGGGCCCCTGGCACCTGTGCGGCGCTCAACTGGTCCGCGCCGGGCTGGGCGCACACGTGGACCGTTAACGCGCGCTGGCCACACCGAACACCCCCAGTGGCTCGACCTGCGCGCTTTCGTCTGACCCGAAAGGCAGCGTGTCACTGGCCGCCAGGATCTGCGTGCCGTCTGGCGAGAAGCCCACGATATTCGGGAAGTAGATGTACCCCTCGGCAGCGAGGCGCGGCGCGCCGTCCAGCAGCAGCGCGCCGTTGGACATATCCCAGATCTGCACGCCGGATGTGACCAGCAGCGCGCCATCCGGGCTGAAATCCGCATCCACGCCGCTGCCGAGCACATACACGGTTTCACCCGCCGCGATATCCCACACCTGGATGGGCGACCCGGCGACGTAATCCGCAAGCGCCAGCCGCGCACCGTCCGGGCTGAAATCCACCGGCGCGCCGGGCAGCGGCGAGATGCGCCCCCCCGCTATGGTGACCAGCACACTGCGATCGCGCGCGGGGTCAAAGTGGGCCACGGCCAGCAGCGCGCCATCCGGCGAGAAGTTGACCTCGGTCACCCAGGAGTCGCCATAGGTCGCCAGCAGATCCCCGTTGGTCAGGTCAAAGAGGTGCGCGCCTTGCGGCGTGGCGATGGCGGCGCGCGTTTCGTCTGGGCTGATGTCGATGCTGATGGCCCAGGTGTCAGTTAGCGCCGGGTGCGGGAAGCGCGCCAGTTCGTACCCGTCCAGGTTATAGACGACGAGCGCGCCGCCCTGCACCGTGATCACCCGTTCATCGCCAGCGCTGATGTCGAACACGTCGCCCGGCGCGGTGCCCAGGCGCGTGCCGTTGGCGTAATCCCAGAACGTGATGCTGCGCCCGCTGGTAAGCAGCAGGTCGCCACCTGCCCCGAAGCGCCAGGTATTCATGAACCCGGCGAACCCCTCGAAGCGGGTTATGGTGCGGCCTGCGGCGTCCAGGATCTCGATTGCGCCATCGCCGGAAAGCAGCGCGACCTGGGTTTCGTCCGGGCTGAAGGCTGCGTCTGATAGCAGGCTGCGGTTATCCTGCACCCACAGCGGTTCGCCGCTGGAGGTATCCCACAGCACGAGCAGATTCGGGTCCAGCGAGGCGAAGCCGTTGGCGCGCCCCACCGTGAGCAGCTTCTGGCCAGACGGGCTGAAGATGCCTTCCCACACCAGCCCACGCTGGACGAGCCTGCTCCTGGTGCCGTCCAGCGTCAGCGTCATGGCCGTAAGCGGGTCGGGCTGCCCGTACTGGTCATCAGAATTGGGCAGGTCGAGGGTGGCACCGTTGGCCGGTTGCGGGCGCGGCGGGACAGTCTCGGTGGACCATGTGGCCGGCTGGCTGGTGTTGGCCAGGGTATAGGCCCACACGCCGCCATCGGTGCTTACCAGCAGGCCGTTATCGTCCGTCCAGGCGATGGCGGTGTGCCACCCACGCCCGAAGTAGCCCAGTTCACGCACCTGCGCGGCGTTCTGCGCGGTGATGACGGGACTCTGCGGGATGCCGGGCTGAAGCGCGGCAGGCATGGCGACACACAGGAGTGCGATGGAAACAAGGCGCACAAGGCGGTGCTGCATGGGTCGGTATCCTTTCGCTGCTGGAAGCGGTAGTGTTGGTGACGCGCTTGAACGTCTGTGCTGAGAACTGGTGTGCGGTGTGGACGGCAGCGCCCGGCACCGCGCGTTACAGGCGCGCCCATTCGCTGGCCAGCAGCGAATAGTAGGCGCGGTCGAAGAATCTGCCGCGAACCTGGCCGTCATCGCGCAGGATGCCATCGAGGCGAAAGCCCAGGCGCTCTGGGATGGCGCGGCTGGCCGTGTTGCCCACCGCCACCACGATCAGCACGCGGTTAATCTCCCAGTCGGTAAAGGCGATATCGACCACCGCCTTCACGCAGCGCGTCATGATTCCGCGCCCCACGTAACCAGACGCCAGCCAGTAGCCGATTTCCAGCGTGCGCCACAACGCGCTTATTTCCCCGCCGATGTTGCCCACCAGGTCGTAATCCTCCGTGGGGGTTTCGCGGAAGTAAACCCCGGCAGCGAAGCCGCGCCCTTCGGTATACTGCTGCCCTTTGCGGCGGATAAAGTCCCGCTGGCTTTCCAGCGTGGTGGTATGCACCCAGTCTTCCCACTGGCCGATGTGCAGGCGCTCGGCATCCAGCAGGGCATAATGCGCGTCGGCCTCGGTGAGGCGTATGGGCCGCAGTTCGATCTGATCATCGACTGTGAAGGTAAACATGTCAGCGCCAGCAGTCCTCGGCGGCCTTCACCAGCAGATAAGCCGAAGTCGCGCCCGGGTCCTGGTGGCCGATGCTGCGCTCGCCCAGATAGCTGGCCCGGCCTTTGCGCGCCTGCAGCGGAATGGTGGCCGTCATGCCGGTTTCTGCCGCTTCTGAGGCCTTCGCCAGCGCGTCTGCCAGCGGGGTGCCCTGCGCCAGCGCCTGCCGAAGGGCGTCCAGGGCCGGGGAGAGCGCATCGACCATCGTCTTATCGTTGAGGTTGGCCTTGCCGCGCTGGATGACGCCATCCAGCCCCGCCGCGAACAGCTCCAGGACGGACTCCGCGGTCAGGGTCTCGCGGGTGCCCACCGCCGCGCCCGCCCGGATGAACCAGGTGCCATACAGGGGGCCGCTGCTGCCGCCCACCGTGCTCACCAGCACCATGCCCACGTCCTTGAGGATGCCGCCGATGGATTTCGTCTCAAACTCGTCCATGCGTTCCAGCACCTTGCCGAAACCCCGCGCCATGTTCGTGCCATGATCCGCATCCCCGATGTAGGAGTCCAGGTCGGTAAGGTGTTCACGACTGGCCTCATACACTTCCGCCAGCCTGCGCAGCCACTGTAAAATCGCGTCTTTCGTAATCATCTCTGTACGTCCTTGCAGCAGTAATATTAGCATCGGTGGCCATGTGGCCAGTGTATAGGGTTGCATTTCAGGGGTGACGGCCTTCAGGCATTGCCCCAACCCCTACACGTGATCGATTATTTTCTTGGAATCGCCAAAGGCGGAAATCGTCACCGTGCCTGCGCTAGATCCCCCAGCGCAGGGCCGCCGTATGCACAGGCGCATCCCACAGCTCCTTCATGACGGAATCCGCGCGCAGCAGCGTGATAGACATCCCGGCCATATCCAGCGATGTGATGTAATTGCCCACCAGACGGCGCGCGATGGTGACGCCGTGCGCGTCGCAGGCTTTCACCAGCGCCTGATAGACGACGTACAGCTCGATGAGGGGCGTCGCGCCCATGCCGTTGACGAGCGCGATCACGTCATCGCCCGCGCGGAATGGCAGATCGTTCAGCACAGACGACGCCAGCAGGGCTGTTGTTTCGTCTGCGCTGCGAATCGTGGTGCGTGCGCGGCCCGGTTCGCCGTGAATGCCGATGCCGATTTCGACCTCGTCTTCGGCGAGGGTGAAGGTCGGCTTGCCTGCCGCCGGGACGGTGCAGCCCGTTAGTGCCATGCCCATGCTGCGGGCGTTGGCGTTCACCTCGCGGCAGAGCCTGGCCACCGCGTGCAGGTCCAGGCCGGTGGCTGCCGCCGCGCCGCAGATCTTCTCTGCCAGCACGGTTGCGCCCACGCCGCGCCGCCCGGCGGTATAGAGGCTGTCCTGCACGGCCACATCGTCATCAATCAGCACGGTTTCGACCTCGATACCTTCCGCAATGGCCAGCTCCGTCGCCATCTCGAAATTCATCACATCGCCGGTGTAATTTTTGACGATAAACAGCACGCCCGCGCCGCCGTCCACCGCTTTGGCCGCCGCCAGCATCTGGTCTGGCGTGGGGCTGGTGAACACCTCACCGGGGCAGGCTGCGTCCAGCATGCCCGGTCCCACATAGCCGCCGTGCAGGGGTTCGTGGCCGCTGCCCCCGCCAGAGACGACGGCCACCTTGCCAGCGATGGGTGCATCTGCCCGCACGATCACATTGGGGCTGGTGTGGATGCGCAGCAGGTCAGGGTGGGCCGCCGCCATCCCGGCCAGCGCGTCTGCGATGAGCGTCTGCGGAGAATTGATCAGTTTCTTCATATGGTTGCGCCCTCGTCTTTTGATCTGATTATCGGTCGCGCCGCAGGATCCACTGCCATCAGGGATGGGGATATTGGGCGCGCGGGTGTTGAATCAACCGTATGGTACCCTATTCACACGCACAGGACGAGACGTAAAAGTTCACGAACGGGCGCTTACGCAGCGGGCGCTTACGCAGCGGGCGCTTACGCTGTAGGGGCGTGCTGCTGCGGCAGAGTCGATGCAAAGATGAAAAGAAGAGTCTATAATTCATCGCAGTTCGCCCGATAGCAGCTACCGAGTACACCCATGCCCGAACATATCCCCTACATCCGTATTTTTGTTTCGTCACCCGGTGATGTGAGCCATGAACGGCGCACCATCCGCACCATTGTTGAGGAGTTAAACAAAGACCCTGCTTACCGCGAAAAGATGAATATCGAAATCGTCGCCTGGGATGACCCGGATGCCGATGTTGTGATGCCTGCGACCATCGACCCCCAGGCGGCCATCGATGCGGGGATGCATCGACCGTCGGAATGCGCGGTTGTGATTACAATCTTCTGGGGGCGCATGGGGTCGCAGTTGAACGAGAAATACAAGAAGCCCGATGGCACGCCCTACTGGTCTGGCACAGAATGGGAATACTGGGACGCCCGGCGTGGCTACGAAGCAAATCAAAACGGTCTGCCCATCATCTATGTCTATCGCCGTATAGACGATCCGCCTTTTCCTACGCCCCGTAAAGGACAGGACCAGGACGATGCGTTTATTGAGCACGGAACGCAACGCAAGCGAATCAAAACGTTCTTTGCCCAGTTCCGGGATGCAGAGACCGGCGCGTTTGAGGGCTATTACCACGAGTACGAGACGGTGGATGGCTTCGTTGATCTGGCGAAGCGACATATACGCACACTGGTGAACCACGCCCATCGCATCCTCACCGGGCAGACGCAGCAAGGAGACTCATCGCCTGATGACGTGCAGTTGGAATGGGACATCAAGACGGATGGCTCACCGTTTCCCGGTCTGAAGTCGTTTGAGGCGCGCCACGAGAAGGTGTATTTTGGGCGGGCGCGCGAAGTGGCCGATGTGTTGAAACGGATCGCGACGAACCGCTTGCAGGTGATCGTCGGCGCAAGCGGCAGCGGCAAATCATCACTGGTGAAAGCGGGCGTGCTGCCTAAGCTGCGTGCTAACGCCCTGCCGCCCAGTGCGCGTTGGCATCAGGTGACGATGCGCCCAGCGAGCGCCCCCTTTGCGGCACTGCACGCTGCCCTGCAAGCGGTATTCCCCCCCGCCCTGGTGGACAGCGCCGAGACGCTGGCAAACGCCCCTGAGAACCTGCATCGGATGCTCGAACGCCTGTCTCAAGGCGAAGAAACCGTTCTGTTCATTGACCAGTTTGAAGAACTCTTCACCTCAGCGAAAGACGATGCCGCGGCGTTCATCGCCATGCTCAGGTATCCCTCTGCATATCTGCGCGTGCTGGTCACCATCCGTTCTGATTTTTACGACGTGCTGCTGACGCACTTCGAGAAGGAACTGCGCGAAAGCACCTTCACGCTGGCGAAACCCTCCGCGCTGGCCCTGGTTGAGATGATTGCGAGCCCCGCCGAAGTGTCGGGCCTGACGTTTGAGGAGGGGGTGGTCGAGCGCATCGTCGAAGATGCCGGGACGGATGCCGGGTCGCTGGCGCTGATTGCCTATATGCTGGACGAACTGTATAACGCCGCCCGCATGCGGGGTCAGTCCACGCTTACGCAGGCGGACTATAAACACTTTGGCGGCGTGCAGAAAGTCATCGGCACACGCGCCGAGCAGATCTTTAAAGCGCTGCGGCTCACGGACCCTGAAAAGACCTTGCAGCGGGTCTTTCATGCACTGGTGACGGTGGATGAACGCAGCACACGCCAGAGTGCCGAGCGCCGCCTATTCACCCACGATCCCGAAGCCGAGCGTCTGATTGATGCCTTTGTCGAAGCCCGTCTGTTCACATCAGACAAAGGTTACATCGAAGTCGCCCACGAGGCGCTGCTGCGTGAATGGACGCTGCTGGCGGAGTGGATTGCGCGCAGCCGTGAGCAGCGCATGATGATCGCGCGTATGCAGCGCGAAGCAGGGATCTGGCAGGAGCGCGGCAAGCCCGACCATTTGCGCCCCAACGCAGAGACGCTGAAAGATTTTCAGGAAGCCTGTGGAGCGCTTGGGATCGATCCGCGCAGTTTAGGCATTGAGGACTTCATCGAACCAGAGCAGCACCGCCTGCTGCGCGAACTGGAAGCGCTGCCACGCGACGACACCAGCCACGAACGCCGCCGCGACATCGGTGACCGCCTGGCGGTGATTGGCGATACGCGCGATGGTGTGGGTGTGAAGGAGGGTGTGCCGGATATGCTGTGGCTGCCTGTTGCGCCGGGAGGCGAGCTGACGATTGACGACAAGCACGACTTCACAGTGCAGCCCTTCTACGTTGCAAAATACCTCGTGACCTACCCACAGTTTCAGGCGTTTGTCGATGCGGAAGACGGCTTCAACGACCTGCGCTGGTGGGATGGCATGCCCGACGAATATAAGCTGCAGCGGCTTGACAGCCAGCGGACAAAAGTAAAAAATGCGCCGCGCGACACTGTATCCTGGTATCAGTGCGTGGCGTTTGCGCGGTGGCTGAACCATAAATTGCAGGGATTACGATTACCGCATCCGGGTGTAGGGACAAGGCCTGCCTTGTCCGTGGACGACGCGGAATTTGTCATTGGCGAAAACGCGGAAATCCGCCTGCCCACCGAATGGGAATGGCAGTGGATGGCGCAAGGTGGAGCGTTAGCGAAGGCCTACCCCTGGGGGGATTGGCAGGTGGGCTATGCCAATGCCAGCGAAGCCGGGCTGAACCGCACAACGGCTGTCGGTATGTACCCACACGGCAGGGCGGACTGCGGGGCGCTCGACATGGCGGGCAATCTGTTGGAGTGGTGCATGAATGATAAAGCAAATCCGCATATAATAAATGGGTATAGTAATCAACAAAGTAAGGTGCTGCGGGGCGGTTCCTTCTACAGCTTTCAGGATCTCGCCGCCGCGTCGTACCGCTACTTCAGCAATCCGAGCGGCAGGAACCGCTACTTCGGTTTGCGGTTGGCGGTTTGCCCTATGCGTCTCTGACCTCTGGCACTCTGAACTCTGAATCTCTGTAGCTCAGCGCGAACGCAGTGAGCGCCTCTAAGGGGGGTGCGGGGGGCTTTGCCCCCTGCCCCTCTCCGCGTCAGCGGAGTC
>CAZQIJ010000235.1:0-7349 GCA_964592955.1 uncultured Anaerolineaceae bacterium | reverse complement strand
GCTGCGAACTGGTCGTATCTCCGCTTGTATGACCCCAGCCAACATGCTGAAACAACGCTAGCAGTAATCCGCGACGAAATACTAGACCTGAAGGTGATGCTTGGGGCTGACCTGGCTGCTGAGGTCAGTAATCCAGAATGCCCATGGGGTGCCAGTTTTGGTGATGAAACCCTGGCTGCCAATCGTCAGGCTAATAGCGACAATATTGATCGCTTGATCGCGTTAGCCAATCGTTGGCCAGATATCGTCTTCTCAGTATCCGTTGGCAACGAGGCCAGTGTTTCCTGGACAGATCATCTGGTGCCTGTAGATAGACTCATCGCCTACGCGCGTCGGCTCAAAAAAGCGGTAGCTCAGCCGGTTACCTTCTGTGAAAACTATGTCCCCTGGACTTCTAAGCTGGCACCGCTTGCCGCTGAACTGGACTTCATCTCGGTTCACACCTACCCTGTCTGGGAATATCGTACAATTGACGACGCGCTGGCGTATACCAAACAGAACTACTACTCGGTTGCTGACCATTATCCCGAGAAACCCGTGGTAATTACCGAAGCAGGTTGGACAACAGCGTCCAACGGGCGGGGCATTGAACCCTGGAATGCATCTGAGGCATTACAAGCACGTTACTGCCAGGAGTTGATGGCGTGGACTCAGTCCGAGGGGATCTTGGGGTTCGTATTTGAAGCGTTCGATGAGCCGTGGAAAGGCTCGCTGGATCCAATGGAACCTGAAAAGCATTGGGGCCTATTCGATGTGGACCGTAAGCCGAAACAGTTCATGCGGCAGTTATTAAAGTCAGTTGGCTGAGACCCGGTCCTCAAAACGGGAACCGTTGAGAATTCCGGGAGGTGCAGCAGCGCGAGAAAAAGGGATTAGAACTTCCAGAAATCTACCGCAACATTCCAGGACGCAGATATTATTTCTACTGGCGCAGAGGTGAATTCCGCACCTACTGAGGCATACACCTGAGCTGCGGCAGGGGAGCAGCTCATCATCACGAGGCTGGAACATCCGTGATGGTCAGTGTCTACGCGACCCTATACGGATGATGGTGTATGGGTGGAGGCGGGCACGCTCGCCGACCGTCCGCGCGACTCCCGTCCCAACCCGGATCGGGCACATCCTGAAGCGGCTGCAATTGATTGACCAATCCCGGCGCAAACATCATGTCGGCGGCAAGCTCTACGCTATCGAACGACGCGAAGTGCTGGATATGATGCAGCGCTACGATGTACCACCGATTGAAAACGGAACCCCAAAATAGCCGATCAAAGTGGCCAAAATGGTCAACCAGTCAGCACCATTGATCGTGTTGACTGGTTTGACGGGACTGACTGGTTTTTCAGGATGAAATTAAGTGCTCCAGACCTCTGCAATCTTGCCATCTTCCAGACGATAGATCGTGAAGATGTGCCATGAAACAGGCTGTCCGGCGGGTAATCCCATGAACTCACTTGAAGGCGTACCCGTCACCGTAAAGCGGACCGCTACTTTATCGGCTTCGGCAACGCTGTCATGCAATTTGACGTGCAAATCAGGCATGGCATTGTGCATAGCAACGAAGTACCCTTTGGCAGCTTCGCCTCCTGCGGGCTGATCTGTACCAGGGACATTGTGCGCCAGAATGTTCGCACTGAAAAAGGCAAAGATTGCCTCCAGATCGTGGGTGTTCTGCGCTTCAAAGTAGCGTTGGATCAGCGCTTTGTTTTCGACGTTCGACATTTTTGATCCTTTCCTGATAAGGAGCGATTAGTAGCTCCAGACCTCGACAATCTGGCCGGCTTCCAGACGATAGATGGCGATAATGCCCTGAACGAATTCGCTTCCGGCGGGCATCCCCATCATCTCGACGCTCAGGGTACCTGTTAAACTGAAGCGCACCACCACCTTATCCCCTTCGACGATCATATCCAGGATAGTCACCTCAAGGTCGGGAACTGCTTGTTGCAAGCCCAAAAAGAAGTCCTGAGTGGCTTCAAACGTCTGCGGTTCGGTTTCCTCAAAGGCGTTCCACCCTGCGATGTCAGGGCTTAAAAACGCGAAGGCAGTCTCCAGATCACCGCTGTTCTGCGCTTCAAAATACGCTTCCACAACGGCGCGGTTCTCCTGTTCCTCAGCGGTCATCTCGGTTTCAGCAGCAGGGGTAGGCGTTGAAGTTTGTGCGAATGCCGTCAACGCAATCCCACTCAGCAGCAGCAGCAGTACGAATACCCGATACACATGTTTCATTTTCGTGCTCTCCTTAAATTGTGTTGGACAGGCTCGACAGAGCCTGCCTTTCGGACACGCTCATTGTCGTGGAGACGAGCGAACACGACATGCGTATACGCACGTATTTCGGCACGTATTTTGTGATGGTGCAGGGGGTTTTATGGCTGTGCGGTGAGGCTGTTTTCGAGTGCCCAGCGGATGAGCTGCGAGCGTGTCGTAAAGCCGAGTTTAGAGAGAATGTTGGCAATATGCTTTTCGACCGTGCGATTGCTTAGGACGAGCGCATCCGCGATTTCACCGTTGGCAAAGCCGCGACCAATGAGCACGACAATTTCACGCTCACGCCTGGTTAAAGACTCAACCCGCATATCCTGTACGTCTGGCGCGGGAATAACGGGCGGAGCAAGGCTTAGGGCAAACTCAACCGCCAGCGCCAGCGCCAGGACTTTGCCGATGTTATGCTCTGTTTCAAACGATGCTTTACCCAACTGCTGAAGACAGTGTTCACGGTAAAGGTCATCATCGCGCTGATCCGCCACATGGGCAGAGTCCAGGAGGGCTTGTCGGCTGTCTTCATGATGCGATACAACGGCCATCAGACGCACGCTGACGGCCATCAGACCGACGGATGCTGCCCAGGCGGAAAAGGCGGCTAATCCCTGTAGAATCCCGTAACGGTCTGCTTGTGCGTGGTGCATGGACAGATTTTGCCGGAGCAAATGGTAGGCACGATCAACCTCGCCTGAGCGCAGCCATGCCCGTGCCAGACCAATTTCAGCAGTAGACATTTCACGAACGGCACCAATCTTGCGGGTGATCACCAGACTTTCTTCGTAACAGGTCACGGCTTGCACAAAGTTCCCCTCGAATCGCGCCACATCCCCCAGCGCATTCAAGACGATGATTAAGCGGGGAATATCTTCATCGCGGCGGGCAGACAGCAGCGCTTCATTGAGTAACTGATGGGCAGTTTGATACTCTCCCAGAATCATCGTGGTGACACCCTGAGCATAGTACGACATACCTAAGCCTGGCAGATCGTCCACTTCACGTTGAAGCTGGATGATACGTTCATTGACCTGAAACAGTGTGGCGACATCGCCAGCGGCTCTGGCGGCTCCGGCAATACCCGATAACGCATAACTCAATAACGACTGATCGTCATTGCCGGAACTTTCGCATAACGCCACAGCAGCACGACTCCAATGAAATGCCGCCGGTGGATCGCCCAAAATCATCGCCAGATACGCAGCCTGGGTGAGCGCGGTCACCCGAAGTGCCAATGGCAGGGTGTCGTTCAAATGAACAAGAAAACGCTCGTACCATAGCCGCCCCTCGCGTACAGTGTTTCGTACATCCCACAGTGCATACACTGCGTTGGCGATACTTAACCCCGCTTCGATCTGGTGATGGTCCAGCGCCCACGTTAACGCAAGGCGGATATTGTCATATTCACGTTCCAGCCAGGATAAACTGGTGGGGGCAATTGACATGTAAGGAGATGACATGGGGATGGTATTGGTATGCCGCACAAAGTAATCCAGCAGTCGCGTGTGGATGGCATCCCATTCACCCACCGCAATAAGCTTTTCGCGGGCGTACTGCCGGATAATCTCCAATAGCTGATAACGTGCCTCACCGCTTTGGGTGGTATCGGCGATGACCAGTGATTTATCAACCAATGAGGCTAAGATAGTCAGCACCTGACTGTGTTCAGACCCATCCTCGCTGCACACCGCTTCGGCAGCCTCCAGCGAACACCCGCCTGTAAAGACCGACATCCGTTGGAGTAGTGTCTGTTCTCGATCCGAGAGCAGGCTGTAGCTCCAGTCAATGGCCGCCTGTAACGTAGAATGTGGGTTGTGGGTCAGATGAGGTGCTGCCGTCAAGAGCGCAAAGCGGTCATCCAGTCGTGCTGCAATCTGTTGAATGGTCAGGACATTCAGCCTCGCCGCTCCCAGCTCGAGTGCCAGAGGAATACCTTCCAGACGCTGGCAAACAGTGGCTACAACGACACGATTCTCCTCGGTGAGCCTGAACTGCGGCAGAACCGTCTGTGCCCGGTCAATAAATAGCTCGACCGACTCGTTTTGCTGAAGATCAGCAAGGGGCAGATCAGTTTCCGGCAGCGGCAAGGGCATGACAGGATAGCGCTGCTCCCCCGTGACGCCCAGTGCCTCTCGGCTGGTCGCCAGAACAGTGATCGGGGTGGCGGTCACGAGCGCATAAACCAGATCGGCGCAGGAGCTGAGGAGATGTTCGCAGTTGTCTAATATGAGCAGTGCGTGTTTCTCTCGCAGCTCGTTCAACAACATCATGAGCGGCGATGTGTCGGGCTGTTCGGCAATTCTTAGTGCGGTGACAATGGCCTGCGGCAGCAGCATGGGGTCTTCGAGCCGGGCAAGCTCGATCCAGTAGAGTCCATCCGGGTAACGGTTACGAACCTTGTCCCCAACGCACTGGGCAAGGCGGGTTTTGCCACTGCCCGCAGCGCCGATTAATGTGACCAGGCGCGATGCCCGCAACAGTTGATTTAACTCCTCTACCTCGCGGGCACGTCCCACAAAACTGGTCAGCATCATCGGCATGCGTGCGGATGGATGAGGCTGTTCCGCCCGTTTGTAATTGATCAGTTGCTCCATCGTTTCCTAGCCGAAAAATTGTCCCCTATCGTGCTATTATAGCCAACAGATGTTAAGTTTTGGTGGGGGAGTTGAAACACCCCGCGCGAAACTCGTAAGGACCAAGAGGGCATCCAAATTGAAACGAGAATGTGCACAGCCGCCACGTCGATGAGACTCTCGACAATCCGGGACCAATCTTCACTTTCTGCTGGATGACTACACCAGTATCGTTTGCAGGAACGTGCAGCAGGCATTCGGCGAGCTGTACCGTCCAGGGACGCGCTGGATTAACAAGTTCGAGCGCGGACATCAGATGTCGGCGCTGCTGGTGCTGGAGAAGTACCAGAACGACCCACGCATGATCTATGCTATCTGTTCACTGCTGGAGGCGTAGTCCTCCCTAGACGCGCGGTTGCAGTGCCCGTGGCCCAGTAACAACCAGTTGGGTAGATGTCGATGCGACTCAGTGTAATGTAGGCACAGGCAAGAAGCGAGATTGACGAGTATGAGCGCGCTTGAACGCGAGATGATGGAGGAGTTTCACCAATTGCAACCTGCTGCCAAGCAGCGCATACGGGCGTTGATTGAGCAGGAGACAGTGGCAGCAGTTGAACAGGCTATGTTCGATCATGGTGGTTGGTTTCGCAACGTCGAGCCGCTGCGCCAGCAGATACGCGCCAGCCAAGGCGATAAGCCCCCCCTTGTCGATGTGGTCGGAATGCTGCGTGACATCCGTGATGGTGAGGATGAATGACGGTTGTCGTCAATGCCAACATCCTGATTGCTTTTGGGCTGGCGGATGAACCCCTTCACACACAGGCAAATCAGATTTTATCCGCATGGAAAACTGCCGGAGAACGACTGGCAGCGCCGCGTCTGCTGGTAGACCCGAAAGAAAAGGTGAGATAATTGTGGCAGGGCGGAGCAGGCGGGATTCAGCGTACTTGAGCCGGAGGCAACCCGCGGAAGAGGGTCTATCGGGCCGGGCAAAAGGCGTGCAGAGAGGTAGAATACCCTAAGACCTGGATGCAGCGGGCGAGGATGCGGGCAAAGAAGCGGCCATGAAGCGGCGCGTCGATGGCGGCGAAGCAGGTCAACCAGCGAGCGATGGTGGTGGGGTGATGGCAAAGCAGTGGGGCAAGATTGGTGAGCCGGAATGAGTCCGTAGACACACGACCTCAGGCTGTGCTAGGGTAGAAACCCGCCTCAAAGATACCTCAAACCAGCCTCCAATTCACGACCCGGAATTCTCCCACCTTTTCTGGCGGGAGAACCCCCTGTTGCATTTGCCTTCTCTTTTTACTATCCCGAATCTGTGTCAGAATCAGCACAGGCACTTTCGTGTTCAACCCTTTGGGATCTCTACCCGATTCAGAAAGGACATCACTTGAATTCAGAAGCTGTCATCTACAGCCCGTCCATTCGCCCGCGTTTGATCCGCAACGGAATCCCGGTGCTGATCTTCCTGGTGGCTGTCACCGCCTACCTTCTGCTGAACGCAGAGATGTTCGAGCGCAATGCCGACCCGGACTCGATCAGCATCCCGGTGGCCATCGTCCTGTTGTGGGTCTCGGTCTCGGTGCTGGCCTTCGTCCCACTGCTGATGATCGGCGGTACACAGTTGATTGTCGCGTCCAATGGGTTCGCGTTTGGCGGACGCCTGAAGGGGGTCTATCTAAATGTTGAGGGCGCATGGCACGATGTGGTTGCAGCGGAATACAAGAGCGTTGAAATGCGCAACAGCGGCGTATTCGTCTCGCGCGCAATCTTCGGGCTGCGTGTGCGCCAGCCAAACGGCGAGCAGTTCATTTCGCTGCACCATTACCGCGATCAACTGCGCGCGGGCGGGCGCTTGGGGGAACATCTGCGCCAGGTCGCGCCGCAGGTTCATGCCGCCATAGAAACCGCGCTGGCCGCTGGCAGGAGCGTGGAGGTGGCGTCTGCACATGCGTCTGCAAAACCAGAGCAGCAGGCAGGATATTGGACGACCCAGGCAGCGCAAGCGCGGCAGGCGGGCGACTACCGCGCCGAAGCCCAGGCGTACCGGCGCGCAGTTGAGCTTGACCCGCGCGACAACCGCCTGTATTTTTACCTGGCAAACGCGTTGGTTCAGGCAGGGCAGTCAGACGAAGCCATCACAGTCATGCAGCAGGGGTTAAATGTGCGCCCAACCAGCAGCGCAATGGCGTTTAACATCGCGCGCACAGCGCAGGCGTTGGGCAGGGCAGAGCAGGCGCGCACCTATTATGACCTGGCACTGGTGCTTGCTGCCAAAGATCCCGACCTCAACGACCGGAAGGCGTTCATGCAGCAGGTACAGGCAGAGATGGCTGCAAAACCGTAGCCGCGCAGGGGTGCGGCGTGGGTGGACCCTGCACTGGCCCCTCACATCCCCTGCGCCTCCGTACTGTTCTCAGAAGAGAAGTGTGCTGCGGATGAGCGCCAAAACCTTCAAAATCGACTCCGCTGACGCGGAGAGGGGCAGGGGGCAAAGCCCCCCGCACCCCCCTTAGA
>CAZQIJ010000234.1:0-7354 GCA_964592955.1 uncultured Anaerolineaceae bacterium | reverse complement strand
TACCAGATTGACAACTTCATAGATACCTTTGCGCTAGGGCACTATGCGCGCGTCTGCGAAGCGCTCGATCTGCGAACGCGTCAGGTTACCGCCTTCAAAATCATGCGTGCGGAACATCTGTCAGCAGACGGCGAAATCCGCTGGGAATTCCGCGCTTTTGCCAACGAAGCCGACCTGCTGGCGAAGCTCAGTGACAGTCCTCATGTGATTAAGCTGCTGGACTGTGGCTACATCGATGCGCCTGATGATGCCCCGCGCGACGGCGAGCTTGTCTCGTTCGGGGCGGATGTACAGCGTTTCACCCAGGCCCTCCCAGATTTCGCAGAGCGGCACTGGCGTCCGTACCTCGCGCTGGAACATCTGCCACGCAACTTCAATCTATTATACCTGATGAAGCCAAATCGTCCCGATGTTCGCTGGCGTTTGCCCAGTGAAGAAGGCCTGGCGCTGGCACTTCAGTTTGCAGGCTTCCTGAAACTGGCCCACAGTAAGCACATTGCATACCTGGATCATAAACTGGAACACGTCTATTGGGATGGCTCGGTTCTGCGAATCATCGACTTCAACAGTTCACGTATTGTCGAAACGGGCGCTGACCAGTATTATCGCATGGATGTGCATAACCTGTGCGTTGGGATTTTATACCCGATTTTCACGGGTTTATCACCCCTCAAGTCCAGCCTGCGCCCACAACCGGGCAGCCAGCACGAAGCAGAGAGCCGCTACCAGGATGTGACGATGCTGGATTTCGGCGTCGAGCCGACCCTCAGTTCCGAAATTCAGGCTGTGCTGCAGCAGGGGGCGGCCATGAAACTGGACTCGGCAGATGCCCTGCTGCGTGGCCTCATGAACGCCGGTTCCGTGCATGGCTGGGATTTTCCCGGTTATGCGAATACGCCGGAAAACCGCACTGCGCGTGACCAGATGCGCGCTGGCCTGCGCAAACTGCGCGAAGGCCAGGACGCAGTGCGTACCGCGCGCGAGCTGCTGCGCGATGCTGCCGTCGTGGATGGCATCAGCGAAGATCTGGAAGTGGAGCTGCGCCGGTTGGTAAAATTAATCAACGACATGTTCAATCATCGCGTCATCCCCTGATGGCGCAACGGACGGAGTTTATGAAGCTCTACTTCTTACGCCATGCGCATGCCGAAGACGGTACCGGACATAACGATCACGAACGAAAACTGACGGATCGCGGCGTGCGAGACGCGCGCGCTGCTGCCCATGTCTTGGCCGCGCTCGGCGTAGAACCCGCCCACATCTACGCCAGCCCGCGTGTGCGCGCCCGCCAGACGGCGGAAATCGTCGCGGCACAGCTTGATCTTGCAATCGAGATTCGTGAAGAGGTCAATTTTGGCTTTAACGTCGCCACCCTGCGCCAGCTTTTGGATCGCTCCAGCGAATACGCCGATCTGATGTTTGTCGGCCACGAACCCACGTTCAGCGCCACGATCGCCGAGCTGAGCGGTGCCCGCATCCAGATGAAGAAATGTGGTTTCGCCCGCGTTGATCTTGTGAGTCAGGTGCCACTGCGAGGGGAATTGATCTGGCTGCTGTCACCCCGTATCTACAAAGCACTGGATAACAGCTAACCGCGTTGGCCCGTCGCATCATGGGTGGCGCTTGCTGCCCGCTGTTTCGAGAAGAGGATGAGTGCTGTGCCCGTAACATCAAAAACAATCACGGTGACGGTTCTGGTACTTGTGGCGGTTGCTTTGGGGCTTATCAGCGCCACACTGTTCCTGACGCCGGAAGAAGCGCACCCTGCCTATGCGGTCGCGGTCGCATTCGTCAGTGCCGCCGCGCGCGGCGAAGAAGACACCGCCCATCCCCTGCTCAGCGCAGCGCTTCAGGATTACGTCCGCGCCAACTGCCCGCAAGGACGCGTTTCTGGCTGTATCCAGAGTTACACGCCGGCAGACTGGGGTGGGCTGCTGGCAGCAGAATTCCGGCGTGCCATTCCTGACGGCGATGCGGCATTCGACATTCTGCTGGTGGCAACCTACGCAGAGTACACCGGTTTCAGCGGCGTTTGCATCTATCAGCGTGTCGAAGAGACAGCAGCAGGCAGATGGCAGGTGGCAGGCTGGTCTGGTTTCATCCATTGTGGCGAGCCGAACGCCGGGCTGCAGCAGTTGCGTACCAGCGATGCGCCCAACCGCGTCCCCTGAGCGCCCTCTGAGCGTGACCGGTGAAAGGGACTGATCGATGAAGTATGGCCTGTTTGTGTTGGTGCTGTTATGCGCTGCCTGTATTCCGTCTCGCACGCCGCCGCAGCTCAGTTTCACGCCTGGTGCGCCTGCCGTCATTACCCCGCAGACCTACGCCAACCTTTTGTACCGCGTAACTTATCCGGGGGGCTGGCGTGTGATTACCAGTGCCGTAGAATCACCGTATGAGGTTACATTCGCGGCACCGGATAACCAGACCCTGATGCGGTTCTCTGTGAATCCCGTCGCAGAGGCTCCGTCTCTCCCTGGCGTCGCTGTGGCGGACGTGGTTTTCGAGTCTGTTGCGTTAGGTACGCACACCATTTACGCAGTGCTGGTTACCACACATAAAGACGCGATGCTGCCGGAATTTACTCGCGCATTGGCCTCGGTCGCGTCCAACCCCTGACATGCTCCCCAGGCCTGAGGCCGGTGGTTTCTATCTCAGTGTGCCTGCGAAAGGCAGTTTTCGTCGGACTGCTGCCATCGAATTGATGGTTGATGGCAGTCTGGCCAAACAGCGCAATGCGTCTGCGAGAGGCAACCGCCGTCGGACGGGTTAGGATACTCCAGTGGCACACAGATGCCCTGTGCGTGTTACAATGTGAAGCAGAGGCGCGGTGGGATTCTCGCGCCTCGTACCGCGAATAGGGCGATCAGCGCACAGCTATGCCTTGAACGCGCGTATGCTTAATATTGATGTATATAAACAATTATTATGATAATCACAGATGCTCACGGAGGACACATGCCTGTACAACTGAAGTGGGACGACGATCAACAGCAGGTGGTGCGGTGGGAGTTTACGAGAGCGATTGAAGTTCTGGACTACATCATTCCAGTCAACGAAACGGCGGCGATGGCGATGCTGGGCAGCGGCAAAGCAGACATCATCGTAAACATGGGCTGGCGCTTATGCTTCCCCAGTCATTCCATGCGCACCGTCAGGCAGGCGCTGCTGGCGGCGCGCTGGTATGCGCTGGGCACCGTGATCATCGTGAGCCGAAATCCGCTCGCGCTGGCGATCATGGCGGTCACACTCCGCCGTGACCCTGAATTGTCCGGGGTGTTATTTGTAGTGCCTGCCCTGGAAGACGCGCGGCAGCACCTTGCGCGCAGCCATGCCGCCGCCGAAAGCCAGCATTCCAACGCGGCGCAGTGAGCACTGGCGCGCGACCAGTAATCGAGGTTAGCGGCGCGCGGAGTGTCAAGGTCTGCGGTGGTATCCATGTGCGTTCTTCTCCTGTAGGCTTTTTGTCGTAGATGTTCACGCATAAACGTGCTGAGCAGGTCGGCAGTGGTGTGCAGCCCCAGCCCAGCGAGCAGTGCGTTGTGCTGACCATGCAGCGCATCCCGGCACAGATCACGGAAATCCAGCGCCATTTCACCCCCATGCAGCCTCAGTAATGCGGGTGGATGCAGGTTTTCGATATGTCGATAACGGAACGCTGCATCGAAAACCGAAGAGCGGCAAGACGCTCGGACCGCAGTTCAGCAGTTGACCAAACGGCTGGATCTGAAAACGACCGCAGAATCTGCGCGTGCGCCCCGGCAAGCGACCAAACCTCCGGCTTGACACGCCCTGAGGTCTCCGGTAGAATGCCGCGCATTGTAGGCAAACAACTGCCAGCGCCTCGGTAGCTCAGCTGGTAGAGCACCGCACTGAAAATGCGGGTGTCGCGGGTTCGAGTCCCGCCTGAGGCACTTCACCCCAAACACGGCACACATGCCGTGTTTTTGTTGCCCCCCGGTGCGCACACTTCTCCTGTTTGTGTTATCATGTGCATAGATCTTCCAGCCTAATGCGAGGGATTCCTATGCAAATACGTAGTGCTTTGCTCATGCTGATCCTGTGTTTTTCACAAGTGATCCGTGCCCAGGAAGGCAGCGCCACCTGTCCGGCGGTGGTGGAACAAGCCCTGACCGCTGTTGGGGAAACATGCACCGACATTGACCGCAACAGTGCATGCTATGGCTATAATCAGGTACGTGCGGAATTTGCGAATCCCGTTGCAGAAGAATTCTTCAGCGAACCATCCGAAACCGCACCGCTCCTCGAGATGCTCAGCCTGCAAACGGGGCCGCTGGACATCGTCGCGCAGACCTGGGGCATCGCCGTTATGAATGTACAGGCGAACGTCCCCGGCACCCTGCCGGGGCAGGCTGTGACCTTTATCCTGCTTGGCAACACCACCGTCGAGAATGCAGTTGCGCCAGAAGACGCCGTCATTTCTTCTGGCAGTGTGGAAGTGGTGGTCGTCAGCGCACAGCGCGTTAACCTGCGCAGCGGCCCTGCCACAACCTTTAAGGTTGTGGGCAATGCTGGCCCGCGTGATCTGCTTACGGCTGATGGTGTCAACGAGGGCAGAGACTGGGTGCGCGTAACCCTGGGGTCTGGCGCAGCATGGATCAGCCGCACGCTGATCGATTTCTCAAACGCCAATGCCGATGCGTTCGCCGCGCTTCCTGTTGTGACCGGTTCTGAAGCGCTGACACCGATGCAGGCCTTCTACTTCTCGACCGGCATCGGCGTGCCTGGCTGCGTCGAAGCTCAGGACTTGCTCGTCATTCAGGGCCCGCGCGATGTTCAGGTCAACCTGACCGTGAACGGCGCAGAAATCACGCTCGGTTCAACGGCTGTGCTGTTCAGCGAAGTATCGGATTACGGCACACTGCTGGCCTTTGACGTTTTCACCGAACAGCTTCAGGAGCAGACCCTTGCCGATGATACCGAATGCCGCCATACGCGCATGGTGGTCATGGACGGTGCGGCAGAGCTTGGCAGCGGAGATACGCTGCCGCTGGGGCATTTCGGGGAGCAGGTTACCTGTGTGGATGCAGAAAGTGCGCCTGTATTTGTTTCAGCGTGGGATAAAATCCGCCGCCTGTCGCAGGATGAACTCGCACTGTTCAGTATTGTGGAGTCTGTTCCTGCCAGCATCCTCAGCTACCCCATCACGGTACCCAGTGACGACGAGATTGACGACGCGCTCGCCGAACCGACGCCTTTCCCCACCCAGGTGCGACCAGCAGCCACCAGCCGTCCCGCGGCCACCGCAGTACCCGGCCAGCCGACAGCGGTGCGTCCACAGCCTTCATCGACGCCGTCATCTGCCGACCCCTGCCAGGGTTTCCGCGCGACATCGCCCTTTGGCCCCGTGCCCTTTGGTACGCAGGACTTCTACTGGGATCCGGTCACCAACGCAGCCACCGGAATCACCGCCTATCAGTTGGACATCAACGCCTACGATGCGAACGGCACGCTGGTGAGCGAACGCCTGTATCGCGTTGGCGCAAATACCACTGGCGTTCCAGTGAACATCGCCGCCGATTTCCCGGACCTCACAACCAATATTACCTGGTTTGTCCAGGCGCTTAGCGGCAGCGAAGGTGCTTACCAGACCCCATGCCAGTCCGTATCCACCAATATCCCGGTAAGCCGATAGCCAGAAAACGGAGGTGGGGGCACATCGTGTGGTGTGCCCCCACCCGCACCGCTTCTACAGAACCAGCTCCGCCATTGTGCGCAGGCTCTCCACATCATACAGGCTGAGGTTCAGGGTGGTAATGGGGCTGGCTTTCCACAATTCCAGGCGCTCTGCGATGCGCGCGCGCGGGCCCACCAGCGAGACTTCGTCCACCAGTGCATCCGGGACAGCGCCCACTGCTTCGGCTTTATTGCCTTCCAGGTAAAGGTTCTGAATTGTGTCTGCAGCTTCTTCGAAGCCATAACGCACGGCAAGATCGTAATAGAAATTCCTGCCTTTTGCGCCCATGCCGCCGATGTAAAGCGCCAGCCCGGGTTTGAGCTGGTTGCGCGCAGATTCAATATCATCCGAAACTACTACAGCCACCGACGGCGCAATATCGAAATCCGCCATCGTCTTGCCAGCCGCCGCCAGCCCCCCCGCGATGATCTCCCCATACACAGCATCATAGCGCTCTGGCGAGAAGAAGATCGGCAGCCAGCCGTCTGCAATCTCCGCCGCCAGCGCCACGTTCTTAGGGCCGATGGCGGCAAGATAGATGGGCAGGTCTGCCCGTCCGTGCAGGATGCTCTTCAGCGGTTTGCCGAGCCCGGTGGCATCTTCGCCCCGGTAGGGCACCTGGTAATGCTCGCCATCATGAACAAGGGGTTCCTGACGCTTGAAGATCCTTCTGACGATTTCAACGTATTCACGTGTCTTGCCCAGGGGTTTGCCATAGCCCACCCCGTGCCAGCCTTCCACCACCTGCGGCCCGGATAATCCCAGCCCCAGCAGCATGCGCCCGCCCGAAAGCTGGTCGAGTGTCATGGCGGTCATGGCGGTGTTGGCCGGGGTGCGCCCAGGCATCTGCATCACCGCAGTCCCCAGCTTGATGTTAGAAGTCAGCGCCCCGGCCCAGGCGAGCGGCGTGACCGCGTCTGACCCGTAGGCCTCTGCCGACCATACCGC
This sequence comes from uncultured Anaerolineaceae bacterium, assembly GCA_964592955.1. Classification (GTDB taxonomy): domain Bacteria; phylum Chloroflexota; class Anaerolineae; order Aggregatilineales; family Phototrophicaceae; genus CAZQIJ01. The sequence continues at coordinate 708 of CAZQIJ010000234.1, read as the reverse complement.
GTAATAACCGAGCCGATCCGCTTCCTGAATCAGATCCATCCGCAGATCAATAGTCGAGCCGGAATACCCCATATTTAACCCTAAACGCATCGTCGCCCCCCTAAGAATTAATCTAACTTACGTTAGGAAATTCTAGACCATTCCGCAGGGCTATGGCTTAAGGTCTGTTTAATGTTTTGGCGGCGTATTCGGCTACAGGTAGTTAATGTGGGTCCCTTTGGGATCTTTCCAGCTCGCCACCAGGTCGTTGATTTCGGCCTGTGTGCCGATGTAGATCTGAACCGTGATTTCGTGTGAGTTGGTCACATATGCGTTGGTCTGTATCCCGTTGTCGGTAAAGCTGCCCACCATCACCACCGGGATGATACGCTTCATGCTCTCCAGCATCGTGCGCCAGGCGAACAACGGCACATTGTTGCCGATGAGGTTGGTGAAATCCGGGTTGTCATCATCCCCTGCCAACCGGAAGATGAATCTGTCGATGCTGCCCTGGATAATCAGCTCGATATCGTCGGGTGGGCAGGCTTTCATGTAGTCGGTAACCATGCCCGAAAGTGAAACAGACTTAACCGTAATATGTGCGGGGTTGCGTGACTCTGCCATAAATGATCCTGAGATTATTGCTATTGACATGAAGTAATGTTACACATCACACTCTAGCAGCAAATCCGGCTAAGATTCCTTAAGATTTTCACCGAGGTTCAGGGT
>CAZQIJ010000233.1:0-7382 GCA_964592955.1 uncultured Anaerolineaceae bacterium | reverse complement strand
GGTGCCTGGCGCGGGCGTATCGGTGCCTGGCACGGGCGTACTGGTGCCTGGCGCGGGTGTATCGGTGCCTGGCGCGGCTGTACTGGTGCCTGGCGCGGCTGTACTGGTGCCTGGCGCGGCTGTACTGGTGGGCGGCACCGGCGTATCTGTAAACAGCTTCGGTGTCACAGAAACGGTGGCTTCTGGCGCGAAGACATCCAGCGCAGCATCGGCGTCGTTACCGGCGCTGCAAGCGTCATCGCTGCGGCTTCCAGCAGGCTGTGGCAGGCAGTCGTTTGCCAGCCCCGCGGAGGGTGCAGAATCGGTGAACGTGGAGTCTTGCGCCGCCACCACGATGACGACGGTCAGAAGCACGAGCGATAGCACGAAAACACGTCTCAGAGAATCTCGCTGCATAGGGGCTTAGCTCCGTGATGAGGACAAACTTCCTTTCTGTTTACGATAATCGTTTTTTGGGTACCGCGCAATAGGGCAAAGCGTTAAGAATAGGGTTCACACCCCAGGGCGCTTTTCGCCGTCACCCCCTCATTCCCCGTAACGGCGGGTATTCCCCCCTCTCCCCGCGCCGTAATGCCCTGGCGCACGCTGCGGACATCAGCTATAACAGGGGGACATAAGCGTGGCGCGTGTGGAAGGGTGCGGGATGGTGCGGCTTGCTGTGCTGGTGACGGGGATTCTGTTCGGGGTGGGCATCGTGTGGGCACAGCCCGCGCCGCAGCCGCCAATTGAGACGGCCTGCGACGCAGCAGACGCGGAAGTCTATACGGCGTTTCTGCGCCAGGCGGCGGATAGAATCGCTGAGGCAGTCGCGGCGGGCGCAGATGCAGATGCCGTGATCGCCAACAGCGGCGGCGTGCTGTCTGTCGCGCTCAATTTTCTGGCGGCGTGCGATGGCCTGTACTTCGATTCAGGCAGCTACCGCGCCCGTGACGGCGAACCTGTGACGGTGGGCCCCATTGCCCTGCGGCGCGGCGCGTACCGCGTGCTGGGTACCGGCACCGGCAGCGTGACGTTCAGCCTTCAGACGGTCGGCGAAGACCCGATCTGCGACACACCTCAACCGCACACCCTCTCCGCTGCCGATGTCGCCGCCGGGTTCTATGCCGTTGTCCTCGTCCCGCAGCCCTGCGAGGTCAACCTGACGATGAGTGGTTCGGCAGAGCCGTATGGGCTGTTTCTGAATTACATGCCGCGCCAGCCGCTGGCCCTGGGGAACTGATCGTGCTGGTGTGGATCAGCCGTATGGCTTCCGCCCTGGTACTGGGCTTCGCGCTGCTGGCGGCAGCCGCCCTTACGCTGGCGCGCGTTCTGCCACCCCCGGAGCTGGACGTGATCGCCTTCACCGGCGGCGGTGAACTGGGCGCGGCGGCCATCTTTCTGCTGGATGTCAGTCATGGGCTGCTGGTGCCGCTCACCGAGCCCGGCTTCTACGATTCGCCGCGCTGGTCCCCGGATGGCGAGCACCTGGCCTATCATGACAGCAGCGGGCAGATTATGGTCTACAGCTTTCATCCGCCGCAGCTTCGCCACCTGTCGCAGCCTTCCTCGTATGACCGCCTGCCGCAGTGGGACGGGGACGCGATCCTGTTTCGCACCCTGCGCGGCAGCACCCTGGGGGTTTACCGCATCGCGCTGGGCGGCGGCACGCCACAACGCATCAGCACGCCGCAAACTGCCCATCTGATGCAGGTGCTTTCCCCAGACGGCACCCGGTACGCGGCCACAGATTATGTTAACGGTGCCTATGAGCTGTTTGTCCTGGACGCGGCCCAGGCGGCCAGCGACACCGCACAGCCCAGGCAGATCACCCAGGGCAGCGGCGCGCTGATTCACGCGCCAGTGTGGTCACCAGACAGCGCCAGGCTGCTGTTCATGAGCAACCAGCGCGGGCTGGATTACATCAGCAGCGTGGATGTCGCAAGCGGCGCAGTGACGCATCTGCGCAACGTGTATGCCTACAACGCCTACCCGGCCTACTCGCCCGATATGCGCGCCATCACCTACTGGATTATCGAAGGCAGCCAGCAGACATCACTCTACCGCATGGACGCGGACGGCGCGAACGCGGTGCGGCTGGCCACGTTTGCGCACAATATCCGTGAACCCGTGTGGCGTCCCTGACCGCTTGCCGTAAACGCCGAATCGTCTACCATTGAAGGCTGGACATCGATTTACTGCATATCCCGGACGGGTTCGCCGAATCCGCCGGCAGAAATCACGCGATCACAGGTAGACAAAGGCAGAAGCATGGCAAACACATGGATTATCGGGGATATTCACGGCTGGAAAGGCAAGCTGGACGCGCTGTTGGAGCGTGAAGAGCTGGTGGATGTGAATTATCGCTGGGCGGCGGGCAAAGATACCGCGGTCTTTATTGGCGATTACGTCAATCGCGGCCCGGATGGCATCGGCTGCATCGCGCGCGTGATGCAGCTCCAGGAAGACGCAGCAGCGGCAGGTGGGCAGGTGATCCCGCTCATCGGCAATCACGACATCCTGCTGCTGGCTGCGCGCGTGCTGGACGATGATCGCTTTGAAAGCGCGCTCATCGAAAACGGCGGGCTGCGCAACGATGTGAGCGGCCTCACGCTCTACCAGATCGACTGGCTGCGCAGCCTGCCCGCGCTGGCGGTGGTGGAAGACACGCTCTATCTCCATGCCGACGGCAAATTCTATGCGGAGTATGGCCACACGGTCGCTGAGGTCAATACCGTCTTCCGGCACATCCTCACTTCAGACGATGCGGACTCGTGGGATCGCCTGCTGGGGCAGTTTGCCGAGCACCGCGCCTTTCTGGATGAAGACGCGGCAGACGTGCGCCGCTGGCTCAAACCGTTCGGGGCGCAGCGGCTCGTCCACGGCCATTCGCCCATCTATAAGATTCGCGGCGTCCCGGCAGAAGCCGTGACAGGCGCGATGGTCTATGCGGACGGGGCAGCGGTCAACGTTGATCACTGCTTCTACGCGGGCGGCTACGGCTTCGTCTTCGAGGCGTAGCGCGCCGCGAGATCTGAGCAGTCGCCATGACCGTACCGGCTCAGGTCTCGCTTATCCTCATCCCCCCGAACGTGTCTTCGGCTCTGGGAGACGCGCTAACGTGCGGGCCTCGTGGGGTTTTCATCCCACGCGCGAAGCGGCGCTTGGGCGCGGGGCAGCGAGGGCTGAGGGCTTGACCTGCCCCCCATCCCTCTTTTTGCCCCTGACCCACAGACGATCTACAATGGATAAACGGTTCACAAACTGGCACTGCAGGGCGATGGCGGCGCTGCCTCTGCGACTTTTAATTAATGGAGACTTCTTAATGCACATCGAAGGATTATGGTTTAAAGATGGCGAAGGCCGCACGCTGATCCTGCGCGGCGTTAACCTGGGCGGCAGCAGCAAAGTGCCCGCGACGCCAGACGGAGCCACCTACCGCAGCGAAGGCTTCTACGATCATCGCACCGTCTCGTTTGTGGGGCGGCCCTTCCCCCTGGCCGAGGCCGATGAACACTTCGCGCGGCTGCGCGCCTGGGGCCTGACGTTTGTGCGTTTCCTCGTCACCTGGGAAGCCATCGAGCACGCCGGGCCGGGGCAGTATGACCGCGCCTATGTGGATTATGTGCGCGCCGTGCTGCAGAAGGCCAACGAATATGGCATCCAGTGCTTCATTGACCCGCACCAGGATGTGTGGAGCCGCTGGACAGGTGGCGACGGCGCGCCCGGCTGGACGCTGGAAGCGGTGGGGTTTGATCTCGAAAAGCTGCATGTGACCGGCGCGGCGATCTCTCACCAAACGCATGGCGACCCGCTGCCCCGCATGATCTGGCCCACCAACTATTACAAACTGGCCGCCGCCACCCTGTTTACGCTGTTCTTCGCCGGGGATACCTTCGCGCCGAATTTCCGCATCGGCGGCGTGACCGCCCAGCAGTACCTGCAAAGCCACTACATCAACGCCATCTGCTATCTGGCATCCCACCTCCAGGATCTGCCCAACGTCGTGGGCTACGACAGCATGAACGAGCCGGGCATCGGTTACCTGGCCCAGCCAGACCTTTCCGCCTTTGCCAACCCCTTGCCGCGCATCGGGGCCATGCCCACACCCCTCCAGGGGATGGCGCTGGGCGCAGGACTCCCGCAGGATGTCGAGATCTGGTCCATGGACCGCGGGCTGCCGGAACTGCTGCGCGTGGAGACGCTGAACCCCGGCGGCGTGCGCGTGTGGCGCGAGGGCTATGACTGTGTGTGGAAGCAGCACGGCGTGTGGACCGACGAAGGCGGCCAGGCGCGCCTGCTGCGCCCGGATTATTTCGCCACCAGCGCCGACCCGCTCCACCAGTTCCTCAGGCCGTTTGTGCTGCGCTACCAGCACGCCATCCGCGAAATTGACCCGGACGCCCTCATTTTCATCGGCAACGCGCCAGCCATGGGCCACATGGATTTCGGCGACAGCGACCCCGGCGGCATCGTCCAGGCCGGTCACTGGTACGACGGCTTATCGCTCTTCACCAAGTCGTTTAACCCTGAGTTCAGCATCGATGTTTTTGCCGGTACGCTGAAGACGTTTGAGGGCGAAGACGAGGTGCAGGCCAGCTTTGTTGAGGCCATCCGCCGCGAGGTCAGCGCCACGCGTCCTACCCTGATCGGCGAATTTGGCCTTCAGTTCGACATGAACGACGGCCAGGCCTACACCACCGGCGATTTCGGCACCCAGGCCAAAGCCCTCTCGATGTACATCAACGCCCTGGATACCCACCTGCTGAGCTTCGCGCTGTGGAATTACACGGCAGACAACACCAACGCGCGCGGCGACCTGTGGAACGACGAAGACCTCTCGATCTTCAGCCGCGACCAGCAGACAGACCCGTCAGATATCAATTCCGGGGGGCGCGGCGTGCTGGGCTTCGTCCGGCCTTATGCGCGCAAGGTGGCCGGTCTGCCGCGAATCATGCGCTTCGATCCAGCCACCCGCACCTTCACGCTGGAATATCGCGGCGATCCCGAAATCAACGCGCCGACTGAGATCTTCATCCCGGCGGTACAGTATCCCAACGGCTACAAAGTCACCCTTTCCGACGGCGAATATCGCACCGACGGATCGTATCTCTATGTGTGGCAGTACGAGGGGCGAGACACGCACACCGTAACCGTCACACCCGCGTAGGGGCGCGGCACCCCCCGCCCGCCACAACCCCACCGCGCCAGCGCGGCGCCGCCCGGTGTGCTACAATGTAGCATGTATTCGCAGTGGCGTTATACTGTTGGAGACATCAAAACGAACACGAATGATGATGCACGGCGGGCGAGGCAAGCCTCGGCCCTGCATGGGCTGCATGTGATGTGTGTTTTCCATGAGCAACAGGTGGTGGCGCGTATGGTGAGCGAACAACCCTTTATGCAGACTTTGGAGCGGCGCGTTATCCTGGCGCGCGGCAGATACCTCACGGTAGAAGCGCACACGGTGCAGCTCCCGGACGGCACACGCATCCCGGACTGGGACTGGATCATCACGCCGGACTATGTCAACATCGCGGCGGTAACCCACAGCGGCGCGTACCTCTGCTTTCGCCAGCCAAAATACGGGATCACAGGCACCTCGCTGGCCCCGGTCGGCGGGTATATTGACGCGGGCGAAACGCCCCTGCAGGCCGCCCAGCGCGAACTCCTCGAAGAGCTGGGCTGCGAAGCCGACCAATGGCTGAGCCTCGGCCAGTATACAGTGGATGGCAATCGCGGGGCGGGCACCGCGCACCTGTTCCTGGCACGCGGCGCGCGCCAGGTGCGTGCCGCTGCCCCTGAAACTGCCGACCTTGAAACCCAGATCCCGGTCACGCTCTCTCGCCACGAGGTGGCGCAGGCGCTGCGCGATGGTGAATTCAAAGTGCTGGCGTGGGGGGCCGTGATGGCGCTGGCCCTGCTTCATCACGCAGCGGACGAGTGCTGACGCTACTTCGCGTAATCGTGTTCTCACTGAACCAAGAGGCGGCCTTATGAACCAGAACAACCCGGACGCGCTGTGTACCATGCACCTGCTGGACGACGGCATTGTTGAGTACCGCTTTCACGTGTCATCGCGCGAGGCGGTCGATGTGTTTTTTGACCTCACCGAGCAGACGGTGCTGGCCAACCAGGGGTCTGCGATGATCCGCATCCTGTTTAACTCCTGCGAAAGCGGCGTGCTGCCGCTGATGTATACCCTGAACGGGCTGCGCGCGCTGATGCAGAAGCACAGGTTCCCCATGCAGCGCGTCGCCTACCTCCACAACGCGCCCCCTTCCCTCACCATGCTGGCCAATACCATGATGCAGATCCAGCAGATGATGGCCCCCAAAGACCGGCATCGCTACTTCGCCTGTGACCAGCGCGACGAGGCGCTGGCGTGGCTGACTGCCGAAGACACCACCCCCCCAACCCATTGAGAAACCATGCAGGGGCAAACCTTAACTTGACCCGGACTTAAGCTTTCATGAAAATTGTAAATGGAAGCCTGGCACAACGTTCCTGATCGCGGCGCTTTTCCGGCCTACGGCTGCCCTGGTACAGCAGCAGGATGTGTATGACGTGGCCACAGGGGCAGCACCCCCTCAACCCTTCAGCCTGCGCTTGTTCTGGTACTGGCGACACGCCGCTGCGTGTCTGCCGCATGATTTCGGACAGGTCTTTTTCGCTTGAGCATCGCTGCCCTGCATCGCCGCCCCTGATCCGTTGAGGAGTTCAGATGTCCCACGATACGCGCCAACTTGGTCCGCGTTCCACCCTGCCATTTGTAGAGCGGCAGGCGCTGCCCACCCTGCCCTGGGAAGTCCGTCTGGTGATCGCCACTACCGGCGAGCACCTCATCTTCCAGGTGAAGGACTGGGTGACACTGGGGCGTACCACGTCAGAACGGTACACCCAGAACCATATTGACCTCACGCCGCATGCCGCCGTCGAACTGGGGGTGTCGCGCATCCACGCCGCCATCCATGCCCGCCGCAGCTTTATCACCGTGCAGGATCTCAGCAGCACCAACGGCACACAGCTTAACGGCTACGCGCTTGCGCCATACCAGAATGTGGCGCTTCAGGATAACGATGAACTGATCCTGGGCGCGCTTAAGCTCAGGATTCACTTCGTGATGACGCCAGACGACGGCACCGCGCCGCTCTCGCTGGAACGCATCGACGACGACGACGACGATTCAGCAGAGACGCGCAGCATCTCGCAGGATTCACCCGCCCAGCGCTCTTAGTACCGCAGCAGGATAAATTTGAGCAGCGCATGACGGCGGGCGGTTCACCAACGGGCGGTTCCCGAACCGCCCCTACTGCGCCCGCCACGGACCACAACGCGGACAACGCCGCCTCTGTGCCAGCCCTCACCCCCTGCCCCCTCTCCCCAACGCTTCGCTGGGCGAGGGG
>CAZQIJ010000232.1:0-7382 GCA_964592955.1 uncultured Anaerolineaceae bacterium | reverse complement strand
GCCCCTGACCTTACGTGTCAGTCTAAGAATAGAGCGATAAGTGCCAATGAAGGTACTACAATTAGTGTGACAAATGTCATCCGGTGATTTCTGGGTTCTGGGGGCATTCCTGGCGGCCATGCGCGCCGAAACAGGCACAAACGCCAACAGACCCTGGTACCTCTGCAAAATGCGCAGGGCGGGGTGCAGCGGCTTTGCTTCCTGCCGGGGCCACAGGGGCAGCGCCCCTGTACCCTTCAGGTTAACCTTGTTTTCGTACCAGGCAAACGTGGCGATCCCGCCTGCCGACTGCGGGATCATCACAATGCGCAGGCCGGGACTAGGCCAAACCTCAGCGTATGGGCACGGTGAGCGTCAGCCGTGTGCCCTCACCTGGGCTGCTTTCGATGTAAATGTGCCCGCCGTGCATTTGCGTGCGCTGCTGGATGTTGCGCAGCCCCAACCCTCCCCGCGTTTGTGCATCCATCAGGTTGAAGCCGTGCCCGTTGTCCTTAACGACAACCAGCAGCGAGTTCTCGTTCTGCATCGCCGTGATCCTGATGTGCGTGGCGTCTGCATGGCGCACTGCATTGCTCATCGCCTCGTTCACAATCTGCAGAATCGCTTCAAACGCGGTTGGGGCAAACAGCGGCAGGCTGTCTGGCGCGTCGATTTCGACCTCAATCGTGGACGGAATCAGCAGGTGCGATACCAGCTCTCTTACCGCACTGCGGATCGTCTTCTGCTGGTTGTCTTTGCGCTTGAGGTTCATAATGTAGCTGCGGATGTCGTCAATGATGGTGTTCAGCTCCTCAATGAGCGTGCTCAGGTCTGTCGCCGCCACTTTTCCCTGGTTGCGCAGCAGATCCATGTGCATGCCCACCGCATACAGCGCTTGTATCACCCCGTCGTGCAGCTCCATGCTGATGCGCTCGCGTTCCTCCAGCAGCGTGAGCCGGTTCTGCTGCTCCCGTAGCTGCGATCCGGCAATGGCCAGCGCCGCATAACCTGCTGTGGTTTCCACCAGCCATTCGTCCTGTTCTGTGAATGGCATCCCGTCTACCCGGTCACACAGATACAGCATGCCGAAAAGCTGCTCCCCAACCTGGATGGGTGCCCCCAGCAGGCTTTCCATCGCGGGATGCCCATAGCAGAACCCCACAGAGCGCGAATCATCGCTCATGTGGGGCAGGCGCACAGTCTTACGTTCTTCCATGATGACGCCGATCATCCCATGGCCGACCGGCAGGTGAGCCATACGGCTGATTTCTTCGGCGTTCATTCCTGCAACCTTGAAATACTTCAGGCCGCCTTTGCCGTCTGGTACACCCAGTGCAGCATAACGTGCGCCAACAAGTTCACGGGTAACCTGGGCGATGCGTTCCAGAACCTGCTCCACCGTATGAGCCTCAGCCGCATGCATCACGCCAGACGCAATATCCTTCAGGCGATCCAGGACGGATGTCACCTGTTCTTCAGGTAATTTGTCACTTTTCATTGTGTTAACCAACGTACTATGATATGTTATCCGCAGTATGTCTCAAACTGAATTACAACGTATTTTTGGAGCATTAAAGGGTAGTCGATGACCGACCTTGTTAAAATTCTCATTGCAGACGATCACTCTGTCGTCCGCGCTGGCCTGCGTGCCTTGCTCGAGCGTCAGAGCTATTTCAGAGTGGTCGCGGAGGCAGGAACCGGTGAAGAAGCCATCGAAAAAGCTTCAGAATATCGTCCAGACGTTGCCGTCCTCGATATTCGTATGCCTGGGCTTTCTGGGATTTAAGCCTGCCGTCAAATCATCGAACTACTTCCGACATGTAAGGTGATCATGCTCACTTCTTATGCTGAAGATGAGCTGCTCTTTGCAGCAATACGGGCCGGCGCTTCTGGCTATGTGCTTAAACGTATCGGAGACAATGAACTCATTCATGCCATCGAACGGGTCAGCCGCGGCGAAGGCATGCTCGACCCTGCCATGACCTCTGCCGTCTTCTCCGAAATGCGCAAAGCCAATGAAGCGCAGCACGCTGCCGCTTTTGCCAACCTCACGCCGCAGGAGCTGTCTGTGCTTGCCCTGGTGGCAGAAGGCTTGACGAATCGCCAGATCGCCGTCAAACTCTATCTGGGTGAAGGCACAGTGCGCAACTACGTGAGCAGCGTTCTGGCCAAGATTGGGGCTTCGAATCGTGCCGAAGCCGCAGCCTTTGCAGTTAAGCATAACATTAAAGAACTTGTTCCGCCATCCGAGAAACCCAAAGTAGATTAGTGTTTCTCATGAGCAGGTGATAAGAAGGCGCGCATTCACCCCCACCCGCCGTACAGACAAGATAGGGAAACCTGCCCATGACCCTGCAAACGCGCCGCGCCCTGCTTTTTATGCCAGGGGATGACCGGCACAAAATCGAGAAGGGCCTTACGCTGGGTGTCGACTCGATCATTATGGACCTGGAAGATGGGGTCGCCCTCAGCCGCAAAGCCGAGGCGCGCGCCATAACCCTGGCCGCCCTGCGCGAGCTGGATTTTGGCCACACCGAACGCCTCGTGCGCATCAACCCGGTGCGCGAACGCGGCCTCTACCTGGACGACCTGCGCGAAACGGTGGATGGCCACCCGGATGGCTATGTCATCCCCAAGGTGGAAAGTGCCGACGAACTGCACACGGTCGATGCGCTGCTGGCCCAGGCCGAAGCGCATCATGGCTGGCCAGCAGAATCGCTGCTGCTGGTCGCCATCATCGAAACCGCGCGCGGTGTCGTGAACCTGCGCGAAATCGCCACCGCCACCACCCGTTTGCAGGCGCTGGCATTTGGCGCAGAAGACCTGGCTGGTGACCTGGGCGCAGTGCGCACCCAGGATGGCTGGGAGGTGTTCTATGCGCGTAGTGCCGTCGTCACCCATGCCAAAGCGTTTGGTCTGCAGGCGCTCGATACCCCTTATGTTAACCTGAACGGCGACGACAACACCCAGCTTATCGCAGAGGCGGAACAGGCCATGTACATGGGCTATACCGGCAAGCTGGCCATCCACCCCAAACAGATTCAGCCCATTCAGCGCGCCTTTACCCCCACCGCAGACCAGATCGATTATGCGCAGCGGCTGGTGGCTGCCCACGACGCGTATCAGGCGCATGGCACGGGCGTGTTTGTCTTTGAAGGTAAAATGGTCGATATGCCCATGATTCGCGCGGCAGAAGCAGTGCTGGCAAGGGCCAGGGTGGCCGGGGCCTGAATGCGTTTTCTCTTCATCCTGCTCTTCCTCTGCACCACCATACCGCGTGCGCTGGCACCCGCCTGGGGCATAGACTGGTCACCCGACCAGCTCGTGCTGCGGCTTCAGGTTGAGGCGGCGGGTATAGACGCGCCCCTCACCCGCTTCTACCTGGGCGGTGGGACCTGGGCCATAGACCCCTGGGAAACGCGCGTGGGGCACTTGCAGGGTACCGGCTGGCTAAGCGGCAACATGGCGTTGGGCGGCCACTCAGCCTACCCGGACGGCACGCCAGGCATATTTGGACGGTTGAATCATGTTCGCATTGGCGATACACTCACCCTCGTGAACGCGCGCGCCGCGCTGCACTTCACCGTAACAGAGGTGCGCACCGTCGCCTATGACGACCTGAGTGTGCTGTATCCCACTTCAGCACACCGCCTGACGCTCATCACCTGTGACGAGGCTTCCTACGATCCGGCCACCGGGCTGTACGCTGAGCGGTTGGTGGTAGTGGCGGCGCGCGATGAACGCTATCGAAATGTTATGGAAGGAACCGCAGATGAATGATCAGATCCCAGCCAGCCACGCAGATTTACTGGAACGCCCCGTCGTGGTGACTCTCGTTACACTGATGCCAGATCAACAGCCGCAGGCCACCCCCATCTGGATCAGCTATGATGGTGAACTGCTGTGGGTGAACACCGCACGCGGTCGGCAGAAAGACCTCAACATGACCCAACGGCCCAAGGTCACTGTGCTGGCCGTTGATCCCCAGAACCCCTACCGCTACCTGGAAGTGCGCGGTGAAGTGGTTGCGGTGACCGAGGAAGGCGCGGTGGACCACATCAATTCGCTCAGCGCCAAATACCGCAATCAGCCGGATTATTATGCCGGTAACCCCTCCATGCGCGGCAAGGAAACCCGCGTGATCTTCAAGGTGCGCCCTGTGCGCGTCATCGCCCACTAAGGGTCATAGGCAGCGCCATGCGCATTGTCCTTGTGCAGCCGTGCTGCATCGGTGATGTCGTCCTGGCGACCGCTGTCCTCTGCGCCCTGCGCCGCGCCTATCCGGCAGCGCACATCACCTGGGCGGTCGGCAGTTGGGCGCGTGCAGCGGTAGCAACGCATCCGCACCTGAACGCCACGCTCGATACCGGCCCGGCGGCGCTGCCTGTGCGCACACCGCGCGGTCTGCTGCGTTTTGCCTGGCAGGTGCGGCGCGGGCGCTATGATCTGGCCGTGTCGCTCGTGCGTTCACCCCTCATGAGCCTGGCGCTGCTGCTCACTGGAATCCCGCAGCGTGCCGGTCTGGACAGCGCCGGGCGGGGATTCGGCTACACCGTGCGCGCCCCCATCGACCCGCAGCAGCGCCGCCACGAGGCCGAGATCTACCTCGATGTTGTGCGCGCCCTGGGGCTGAACACGACCGGTTGCTATGCCAATATCCCGGTCCCGCCAGCAGACGCAGCCGCCGTTACCGCGCTGCTGCAGTCGCACGGCCTCACCACGCCTTACGCGGTCATTAACCCCACCGGCGGCAGCAATCCCGGCATGGTGATGGACGCTAAACGCTGGCCGCCGCCGCACTTCGCCGCGATGGCCAACGCCCTTAACCTGCCGGTTGTGCTGGTGGGTGGGCCAGCAGATGGCCCTGTTCTGGACGCCGTCAGCGGCGCGATGCGCACCCCGCCGCTTGTCTTTCGCGGTGCGCTGTCGTTTGGAGAAATCGCGGCGTTGGCGCGCGGCGCACGGGTTTATGTGGGCAACGACACCGGCCTTACCCACCTTGCAGCCGCAGCCGGTGCCAAAACCGTCATGATTCTCGGCCCTTCTGACCCCGTGCGCTATGCCCCCTATACCCCGCACGCGCTCGCCCTGTGGAAACCTGCCCCAGTCAGCCCCATCGGTGTTGCCGGTGGCCTGCCCACGCGCTGGCAGTGGGAACGAGACGGAATCGGGGTCGATGACGTGATCGCGCGCGTGCGCGACTTCCTGGCGGCGGAGGCTCCCTAAACCATCACAACCTGTTCGAGAAGCTGGGTAATGATCGTATCCGTGCTGATTCCGTCCGCCATACCCTCGAAGTTCAGAAGCAGGCGGTGACGCAGGGCAGGCGCAGCCACCGCCCGGATGTCCTCAAACGATACGTTAAACCGGCCTTCGAGCAGCGCGTGAATTTTGCCGCCGATAATCAGTGCCTGCGCCCCGCGTGGGCTGGCCCCATAGCGCACATAATTCCGCACGATCTCCGGCGCGCCCGCATTTTCAGGGTGTGTCGCAAAAATCAACTGCGCCACATACCGGCTCACATGGCTGGCAATCGGCGTGTTCAGGGCCAGGTTGCCCATATTGATGATCTGGCTGCCATCAACCACCCGCTCAGCCTTGGGTACATCGGTGCCCGTCGTGCGGTCAATGATGGTCACCAGGTCTTCGATGGTGGGGAAGGGGACGTTAACCTTGAACATGAAGCGATCAAGCTGCGCTTCCGGCAGGGGGTAGGTGCCTTCCATTTCGAGCGGGTTCTGCGTCGCCAGCACAAAGAACGGCATCTCCAGCCGATAATTCTTCCCCGCTACCGTCACGGTCTTTTCCTGCATCGCTTCCAACAGTGCGGACTGAGTCTTTGGGGTGGCGCGGTTGATTTCGTCCGCCAGCACCAGGTTCGCAAAGATCGGCCCGGCCTGAAACCGGAACACGCGCCTGCCGTCTTCGGTTTCTTCCATGATGTTGGTGCCTGTCACATCAGCCGGCATTAGGTCTGGTGTGAACTGAATGCGCGAGAACTGTAATTCCAGCACGTCTGCCAGCGTGCGGATGAGCTGTGTCTTGCCCAAACCAGGCACACCTTCCAGCAGCACATGCCGTCCGGCCAGCACACAGATGATCACACTGCGGACGACTTCCCGCTGCCCCACGATCACCCGCGCGACTTCGCCCTCGATCGCCCGCGCTAATCTGCCAAATTCCTCAACTTGCATCCCGTTTGCGTCGCTCATAAAGGTTAACCTCGTCTTTCGTGTCGCTTCACAATCATAGCCGAAAACTGCGCCCCTTGACGACCCCGCATCGCCTTGAAAATGTTTCAACGCTAAGGGTGATTTCAAAAGCCTTAACCGAACCATAACGAAAGGTGCTTGACAGTCCTCAATGGGTCATGATAGATTACAAGTGTCCGAGGGGACATCCAGGTCTTATTGAAAAGGAAGGAGCGCATCCATGATGATGATGAATGGAGGAAGTGGCGAGTGCATTCCCGGCATGGCCGGTGTGCTGTTCGCTGCCCGCGCGCTGTCCCACTGCTAATTCCGCCTGCTCATGCTGGCGACTGAGGCCGTGGGTGCGCACTCACGGCTTTTTTGTTGCCAACGCCCGGTCTGCACATCCGTGAACAATGGCCGACCATTCCAGGTCGGATCGTCCTTAGCCCAGTCCACCAGAGTCAGTTTCATTAACTCGCATACGTTCTCATGAGGTAAAAGGACATGGTGTTACCGAACTACGATCTTGTACAGGCACATCGCGAAGATCTGCTGCGCGAGGCGGAAAACGAACGCCTGGCATCCAAAGCCCTGGCCCGCCCTGGCGTAAGCCTTGCCGATATCGTGCTGGCCGCCCTGGGCCGCCGTGCCGCCAATTTCAATGAACGCAGTCAGCCGTCAGAGCCAGAAACGCAGACACAGCCGCTGCGTAAAACAGTGTAAAAACAGTGAACATGGCAGCTCGCAAACCCGTACTAACACATAACACGCACAATCGGCGCATGCTGCGCACAACGCATGCTGCGCACTAAAGGAAAGATCACATGACCTTCAATAACAACTACCAGTTAGCGACAATTGCCCACGCGCGCCGCGATGCCCTGATGCAGGAAGCGGAACAGGATCGTTTGGCGCAGCAGGCCATGGGTAGGAACGAGGCACACGGTGCCGCCCGCATCGTCATCAACCGCCTCCTGGTAAGCTTTGGCCAGAAGCTCCAGGGCGAACAGGAAACCGCTGTTCCGGCGCGCCAGCCGTTCGAAGCCCGCTAGCGCGAACCTTCCGCAGCAATTGAGCACACGTCACAGGGGGCGCACCGACGCCCCTTTTTGCTGTCAGTATCGCGTTTGCTGTTCGCCGCCTGCATCTCCTGCGCAGGGCTTTTGCAAAGTCAGAAGCAGCGGACGCGGCAGGCCGCGTCCCTACAGG
>CAZQIJ010000231.1:0-7404 GCA_964592955.1 uncultured Anaerolineaceae bacterium | reverse complement strand
TGGGGGTGGCTTCGCCGACCGGATACGTCACATAGCGCGTGGGATCTTCCGGCGAGCTGTACTGAAGCCCAAACAGCACCTGCGTGAAGTCCGTCACCGTGATGGGCGGCGGGCCGCTCGCGCTGCTGAAGGTGCCGCCGAAGCCGCCGCCGACCGGATCAAGCGCCTGGTAGTCGATCAGCCCTTCGCGCGCCAGATCCAGCACCACGCGGATCCCGTCTGCGTTTGCCGTCAGGTTGTAGCTGATGGGGTCGGTGCTGAAGTCGATGGGCACGGTGCCGTTGGCGGCCATAAGCTGGAGCAGGTAATTTGAACCCGACCCCTGCACCACCAGCGGCGCGTCGTAGCCTTCGATTTCAGCGTCCGCCAGCGTGCGCAGCGCGAAGACGAATTCGTCCATCGTCCAGCCGTCAACCGGCAGCGGGATTCCGTGTTCCTCAAACGTATCTGCATTGATCTGCAGCACATTCGGCTGAAGCGCCAGCGGGTACCCCCACAGGCGGTCATTGTTCGTCATGCGCTGTAGCACCCCGCCCATAAAGTCCGACGGCACGAAATCCGGGTCGGCGCTGGTGAACGGGTCAAGATTAATCACCCGTGACGACATATCGCTGAGCCTCGGGTCTTCAAACGGATCATAGTAGCAGTCCACCGGATCGGCTTCCGGCCCGGCAAACCCCACCAGCAGATCAACGTTGCCCACTGTCGAATCCTGCGCGACGAAATCCGCGACGGCGGCGTCCCAGGCGTCAGGGTTGGGGAGCGGCGAATACGGTACACCCAGGCGGAAGCGGATGGCGATCTCGCCTTCGGTGAGCACGGGTGTGGGTACGGCGGTAGCCACCGCCAACGCCCCGGCATTTTCGCGCCGTTCCGCGGCCACGCGCAGCGCTTCGACCGTTTCCGCCTGGCGTTCGGCCAGCGCGTCTGCGATCTCGCCGGACGGCATCGCTGCGTTGCCTGCTTCGTCATACGTCGGGCTGATGGTCTGCATCACGTCTTCGACGTACAGCAGGTCGCGCGTCGTGACGGCGTTGGCCAGCGCCGCGTCGCGCAGCGCTTCTTCTTCGGCGCTCAGGCTTGGCCTGTAGACGAACTGATCCTCTGTCTCCACCCCCACCAGGCTCTGGCGTGCCGGGACATCCCCATAGAAGCGGTTGACCAGCGCCGCGTCAGACGAGATGAACTTAACCAGTTCAAAGGCCAGTTCCGGCTGCTCTGTGAAGCCGCTGACGGCGAAGGCGTTGGTTTGCAACGTTGCACCGCCGCCCGGCAGCAGCGCCCCCTGCAGGTTGGCTTCGCTGTTACCGGGCTGGGGATTGACCACCGCCCACAGCCCCTGCGTGATCATGGGCACCAGGTTGTAATCGTACTGGCCAAACTGCCCCACCACCCCTTCTTCCTGCAGCGCGCGCAGGCTTTCCAGCAGGCTGGCCAGGTCGGGATCGCTGTAATCAGGGTCGCCGAATTCGTCAGTTACTGCCTTCCCATACAGGCTGGCGACCAACGCGCTCATGTTCCAGGTGGCGAATCCGGGCACCGTCACTGCGCCGCCCTCATCCCGCACGGCCAGCGCGCGGGCGGCGTCGCCCAGTTGGTCAAGTGTCCAGCTTTCGTCGGGATACGCCAGGCCCAGTTCATCGAAGCGCGCCGCGTCATAAATGAGGATTTCGAGGGTCAGCGAAACGGGCAGCGCCCAGATGCCCTCATCCCACTGCATGCTTTCCCACGCCGCCGGGAAGAAATCCTGCGTGTCGAAGTCCGGGTCAGCGTCGATGAGCGGGCGCAGGTTCAGGAAGTGACCGGCGCGCGTGCTGAATGGCGAGAAGTTGTAGGACTGCATATAGAGGACATCGGCAAGCTGCGCGAATGTCTCGGAACCGTTCAGATGATCTTCGATCGCCCAATAGCCAGACGGGTAGTAGGAGTCGTTGGGGATGGGCACAATCACAACTTTCACGCCGTGCTGCGCCTCAAATGCCTCGAAAAGCCGTTCCGGGATCTGCTGCAACTGCCATTCCTGCAGCGCCAGCGTCACGATGGGTTCGCTCTGCCCCGCCAACGGCACGAGGAGGCCGGTGAGCGCTGCCAGGGTTAGCACAACTGCAATGATGCTGCGGGTGAACTTCATACGAGTCCTTTCGCTTATCAATACACCGTGCAGCGCGTGTACCGCGCACTACACTTATACGGGCTAAAACCGCGTTGTAGCACCGCATACTGCCCCTTGTAACAGCTTTCTCATATTACGACGCCAAATGCTGCCGCATCTGCCCCGCCCGCATCTGCCCAACGCGATTTTAAGTCGCTTCTTACAAATCGGCTTACAGGCGCTCATGTCGCGCTGCTACGCTGGCTGCACAAGACACAAAAACAGAGAGATGAGGCAGCAGGATGTTTCGACCACTTCACGAACAGGTCATTGTGCTCACCGGCGCGTCGTCTGGCATCGGGCGCGTGGCGGCGCTGCGCTTTGCGGAACGCGGCGCGGCGCTGGTGATCGCCAGCCGTAACGAAGAAGCGCTGGGGGCAGTTGCAGAAGAACTGCGGGCACGCGGGGCACGCATTCACGTGGTGCCCACAGATGTCTCAGACAGCGCGCAGGTCACCGCCCTGGCACAGCAGGCGGTCGATACCTTTGGCCGCATCGATACCTGGATCAATGACGCCGGTGTCTCTATGTTTGGCACAGTGGACGAGACCGATTACGACGAGCTGGAGCAGGTGATCCGCGTGACGCTGCTGGGCACCATGTATGGGATGAAGGCGGCGGTGCCGCATCTGCGCGCCAACGGCGGCGGCAAAATCATCAACCTCGGCTCGGTCGCTTCGCAAATCCCGCTGCCGCTGCAAGCGCCCTACGCCGCCGCCAAGCACGGCGTCAAAGGCTTTGCAGATACGCTGCGCATCGAACTCGAACACGAGCGCGCAAACATCGATATCACCACCATCCTGCCCGCGTCCATCAATACACCGTTCTTCGCCAACGCGCGCTCCAGGATGGGCGCAGAGCCGCAGCCCATGCCGCCCATCTACGCGCCAGAGATCGTGGCAGACGCCATCGTCTTTGCCGCGCAGCACCCCCAGCGCGATATCTATGTGGGCGGCGCGAGCAAAGCCTTCACCGTGCTCCATTCCCTGTTCCCATCGCTGGCCGAATTCTACATGCTTCAGGGTGGGCGCGCCTTCCAGCAGCAGCGCACGAACGTCCCGGCCTATGGCGAAGATAACCTGTTCTCCCCCGTGAGCGGTACAGGGCGCACACATGGCCGCTTTGGTGGGCAGGCGGCAGACGCCAGCCCCTATACGACACTGTTTGAACTCTACACCGGCTGGCAGAAGCTGTTTATCCCGCTGCTGATCGCCGGGGCGTTTGTGGCCGCCGCACGCGCGCGCAGGCAGCCCAAACCCAGAACGCGGCTGGAAACCTGGCGCGACACGGTCGAAACACTGGCAGACGACATTCGCGCGCGCATCGAAACCATGCAGCGCGCTTAGCCCTCTCACGATGATCTGACGGTAGATGACCCAACGCTGCACGCTGCGCCGTGCCTGAACCCAAAAAAGGACGCCGCTGGTGGGTAACCGGGGGCGTCCTTTCGTCTTTGCCTGCTGGCGTTGGCTGAGGTGCTGCGCTGCGCGTTAATTGTGGTGGCGCAGCGTGCGCTTCATGATCTCTTCCTGCTGGCGGCGCTGCTTCTTGGTGCGCTTTTCGCGGCGGCGCGTGCTGAACACTTCTTCGCCGTCGTTGTCATAACTGTAATCATACGTGTCGTCGCGCATGGCTTTACGCAGCGCCAGCGCCATCGCGGTCGGCAGATCTTCTTCAGGCTCGTCAGACTGCACACGTTCGATGCGTTCTTCCGGGGATTTCATGCTCAGGTCGATCTGGCGTTTCTTCCGGTTGACCTTCAGCACGCGCACCTGAACCTTCTGCCCCACCTTAACCACATCCGATGGCGACTTCACATAGCCGTCTGCCAGTTCAGAAACGTGTACCATGCCGGGCCGTTCCGCGCCCACATCGACAAATGCGCCGAAATTCTCCACACGCACCACTTCCCCTTCCAGGATGTCGCCTTCGTTCAGCATATCCCAGCTAAACGCGGCGGGCTTCACCAGCGACAGCGCGATGCGGTTCTCCGCTTTGTCCACCTTCAGAATGTAGGCGGTCAGCGTCTCACCCGGTTTTACCACATCCTCCACATTGCGCACGTTCGGGCGTCCAAGCTGCGAGATGTGCAGCAGGGCGTCTTTCCCCACGCCGATATCGACAAACGCCCCGAATAGCTCGATGCGCTTAACCGTACCCTGTACTTCCTGTGCTACTTTCAGATCGTCAATCTGGGCCATGCCCCACTCCTTAGAAAATTATGTGTCAGTATCCAGGCGGGTCACGTCGCTGCTTGACAGACTTCGCCCAATTGATTGTCTGCCCGCTGGCAGGTTGATCACTCTGGCAGGGTGCGCGGCCATCCGGCGGCGCTGTGCGCTCAGCCCAATGGCTGTGCTAAGACTCGGTCGCTTCTGGTGTGACCTCTGGCGTCGCTGCGCCGTCTGCGGCCTCGCGCGCGCGCTGGGTGGCTTCTGCCGCCTGGGTCGGCTCCAGCGTCGGCGCGGCGGTTTTATCGAATTCGCCCACCACCAGCTCCTGGTAACTGCCGAAACCCTCAAACGCATAAAGGTCGCTGTAGGTCAGCACGTCCTGCATATCCTGCGGGCGCACATACAGCGCGGCGAAGATCTCGCTGCTCTCGCTCAGCTCGCCTTCCGCCGTACCCGCCACGAACGCATAAACCACCATCCCCTTATCGGGAAAGTACAGCGCCAGCGACGCCTGCTCTGGCGAAACATCCACACCGGTAATGTAGGACGGCTCGCCGTGCGCTTCAAACAGATCGCCGGCAGTCATCCCCGGCGCGAACTGAAGCAGCATCTGGTCTACCCTGTCCCCTTCAAACGTGAGCATCAGGCAGCACGGGATGCCGTCGGCATCGCGCCACCGCGCCACCACCCCGCCTTCCACAACCTCAGACTCCACGTCCGCCAGCGAAGCGTCATCTTCGAGAATCGTCAGCGCGTCCTGCCAGTCGGTTTCACCGGGGGTGATTCCTCTGAAGCAGGGTGCCGCGCACGGATTGCCGTCAACCAGGCTAGTGTCGCTCAAGTAGGCTGGATTGCGAAGTTCGGGGGGAGTTGCACAGGACGTTAACAGGAACAGCAGCAGAACCGGGGCGAACACCGGAATGAGCACGCGTTTATCCATCATGTATAATACTTTCGTCAATGGTGGTGAATACCATAGATAGTCGTCGTTCAGATCAGCTTCTTACAGGCGTAGTGTACCTGGAGTGAGCAGCACGCTTGCGAAAGTGGATTATACCTGAAGTTATCCACCGTGCCTAGCCTAATGTAATCTGCATTTAATTAAGTAGTGGTTAAGTTCGGGTTGGGCCCCCTGCCCCCATCACCAAACCCGCGCACCTGCCCACGCGCACTTTGGCGCACAAGCACTTTCGCGTATTGACATTGTGATACACATGAACCTAAGATCATCATAGATTACGGAATTACCGCGCAAACAGCATGGTCACCGCGCAAACAGAACGGAAGGTATGCGATGTCGTCCATCGAAGTGCAATGACTTGACGAAACAAGAACCACCCTGCTTGTTGTATACAGCAGCACATTCAGGCTGGAAGAATTCTATGCCGCCGTTCACATCTCGTATGAGATGATCGAGAGCGTTGCGTCCACCGTCGATATCATCCAGGATGTATCCAGGCTGGTGGCGCTGCCGTCAAATATCCTCTCGGTCTCCAGGCACGTCGATAACCGGTCACATCCCCGGCGCGGGGTCACCGTTGTCGTCGGGTTAAACCGCTACGTGAAAATCATGCTCAGCATCGGCGGGTCAATCGCCCCGAAAGCGATGGCGAATTTTCATTATGTCGATACGATGGCAGAAGCACAGCCCCTGCTCGACTCGCTGCGGCAGCAACGGCAGCTACGGCAGCTACGGCTGAATGCCGCGAAAGATGACCAGGGCTAGCGCATAGAAAAGCAGTGGCGCAGCCGTCCAGATGGCGATGGGCAGCAGGGTGATGTTCTGCTGGTTGAACCGGAATAACACCGGGTTCCAGCGCCGCACCGAATAAACCCAGCCCCCCATCGTCCCCACGCACTCGATAACCACTGCCGACCCAACGCCCCATACCAGCAGCGCCAGCACGGCCTGCCAGCGAAACTGGTCAAAATGAGGCACCGGTGTCACCTGTTCGGCCAGCCAGACGCCCACCATAAACAGCGCGCCATCCCAGATGCAGTGCAGGGCGGGTTGCAGGATCGCAGGCAGGGGAAACTGCGACAGCGATGTGAAGATGGGGTTGCGCGAATAGCGCGGTCCGCCAAAGTGCAGCGGGAACTCCCACAGCGTACCCACCAGGCACCCCACCAGAAACAGGCTCAGGTGAAATGTGGAGATCTGCTGCATCGCAGCCAGCGCCACCACGACGATAACGATGATTATGACGATGATCAGGTCAAGTGCGTGAAATAATTTCGTCACCAGCTAATCCAGGTCCTTTAACGCATGCCTCAACAGGATGAGAATGGCGGGGTGCAGCGGGGCTTGCTCCCTGCCGGGGCCACCGGGACAAGCGCCCCTGACCCGTTCACATAACGCCTGTGTTTGTCCCGCGCGCAGCAGTATATCAGGGTCCGCATCGCCACAACACTCCCAGCGCCCGGTACGCGCTGTTCTGCCCGCGCCTCCGTAAGACTGCGCGCCGTGCCCGCGTCTGCAACCTGTGCGTTCTTCCACAAACATGCAAGCGAATCAAGTTAGTGAGGCAGTTTCACATGGCAGAGACAACCGTCACCTGGGTGCAGGGTAAGCAGTTCATCGCCACAGACAGCACCAACCATTCCGTTGTGATCTCCAGCAAGGATGAAGGCGTGGGCATGAAACCCGCCGAACTCATCCTGTCTGCGCTGGGGAGCTGCACGGCCTACGACGTGGTCAACATCCTGGAGAAAAAGCGTGTTCGGCTGCACGAGGTCAGGGTGGTGGTCACGGCGGAACAGGAAACCGAAGCGCCCTGGACCTTCCGCAAATTCCACCTGCATTACATCGTCAGCGGCGAAGGGCTGCGCGAGGACGATGTGGCCAAAGCCATTGAGCTTTCAGAGACCAAATACTGTTCGGTTTCCAATACGCTGAAATACGCCGCCCAGATCACCTATGATTATGAGGTGATCGTCCCGGCCTGACAGTAGGGGCGGTTCGTGAACCGCCCGTTGGTGAACCGCCCGCCGCCGCAGCGCTGCCCTATTCCTGCGCCGTGAGGTCGATGCTGTAGCCGGTACACGAATTGTAATCCGCCCCCACGATCACCTCATAAT
>CAZQIJ010000230.1:0-7444 GCA_964592955.1 uncultured Anaerolineaceae bacterium | reverse complement strand
GCAGTATCGCAATCGCCCTCAACCGCCGGGCGGCGTGGTCGCGTCCTGGGCGAAGGTCGGCAGCATCAGGTTCTGCACCACCGGCGACCCGGCGTTATAGCTGCATTCTTCGGTGGTGGGAATGTAACCCTCGCGGATGGCGGCCAGCGGCGCGTTCGGGTTGTAATGGTTGTAGACCACGCGCGATGCTTCCGCGATGACGGGCAGCGAGTCCTGAAAATTCAGCCAGGTGGGCTGGTGCAGCATCATCACCATGACGTAATCGCGCTCTGGGCTGAAGATCACGGCGGCGTTACCGTGCGTGTCTTCAACCCAGCCGTGTTTGTGCGCCACCGTCACGCCTTCTGGCACGCCAGCCTTCAGCAGCGCGTCTACCGTGTTGTTGGACATCACATACAGCATCCGGCGGCATTCCTGCCCGGTGTAGCGCCCGGCAAACGTCCCTTCCATCAGAAAGCCGCTGTCGTTATACGCGCAGTCGTAAAGCCCGGTCAGCAGGTAACCCATTTCGTCAACGGTCATCTGATTGGTGACGTTGGGGCTGGCTTTGGTCTGGTCGGCATCCGTTACCGGATAGCGGATGGGCTGCGGCGGCGGGGCCGGTGTCGCCCCCGGAATCAGATACGGCGCAGTGAGGAAGGTGCGGCGCAGGCCGATCTGTGTGAGGAAATCCGTCACGCCGTCCGCGCCCGTGTAATCGATGCCGCCGCCGATGACCGAGAGCAGGCGGTTGGTGGCCACGTTTTCAGAGCAGATCATGGTGTTGGCGATATCCTGGGCGGTTTGCGCGTCTGGCGGCAGGGTGAGCACCCCAAACAGGTCTACCAGGATGGCAATCTTGTTGATGCTGGTGCCGCTGAAGGCCACATCCCCGCCGAAGACCAGCTCTTCGCCCGTCTCCAGGTCACGCAGATACAGCGCCCCAAAGCGGCTCGTGCTGGGGTCAAAGCCCGCGTTCAGCACCAGCGCCCATAACTGGCTGCCCAGCGCGGCAAACGCCGGGCTAAGCGGCACCGGCACACCATCCCGCACGACGCTGCTCTGGCCAATGACGGCGGGCGTGGGCGTGAGCGTGGGCAGGTTAAAGGTGGTGGTGAGGATGGGCCGCGTGCTGTAGAGGTCGCCTTCCAGCGCCACCACATCCAGCGCCACCCACGCCAACCCTTCCGGCGCGGCGTCATAGGCGATCATGATCCACGGGAACTGGGTGTGATACCCCAGGACGGCGAACCGGTCGCCCGCACGCGCCACACCCAGGCGCGGGGCCTCCACGCCAGGAAAGTAGCGGATGTTGATTTCCCCCTGCGCGATGGCGGCAACGCTAAACGCCGCCGTAGCAGACGGCGCGGGGGTGGGGGTCACCGGGTTATTCGGGTCCGGCGTAAGCGACGCGGTCGGCGAGGCGGCAGCGGTGGGTGTGGCGGTGGGTGGCGCGCTCACGTCCAGCGCAGACAGCGGCACGCTGTTCACGTCACCATACAGCGTGAGCAGGTCAATGAACACCCATCCGATGGGCTGCCCGCTGGCGGGATCTGCCAGCAGTACCCACGGGAACAATTCGCTGCGCCCGATGACGGGATAGCGCGTGCCTGCCGCAATCTGCCCTACAAGCGCTGCGTTTACATCCGGTTCGGCGCGCAAATTGGCCTGCTGGATGGCCTCGGCCTGCACAGCGCTTTGTTGTGCCAGCGCTGGCAGCAGCAGCGCCGCGCTCAGCGCCAGCAGCATAATCAACCACTTCATAGACAACACTCTCAGGCTAAACCACAATCCGGCGCATTATAGCAAGGGCTGTGGCGGGCAAAAACCCACGTTTGCCCACCGCGAATGCGCCTGGGTGCATTTCAGGTTATTGGCGCAATGCCTGCCTGCCCCCACCCCCGAACATGCCTTCGGCGCTGGATGGGCGTGCCCGGAGAGACGGGGAACGATGGGGTGCCAAAACATTGAAATGCACCCCATCCGCCTCGCCTCGTTGACGTGGCACGCCCTTACGCCCTACTTCAGAAGCCCGGGGATCTGTTCCGGGTTATCTGCCACGCGCGCCCCGGCCTGGCGCAGCGCCTCGATCTTCTCGTCTGCGGAGCCTTCGCCGCCTTCAACAATCGCCCCGGCGTGCCCCATGCGCGTCCCTGGCGGCGCGCTGCGCCCCGCGATGAACGCCGCAACCGGTTTGGTCATGTGGTTTCTGATGAACTCCGCCGCCTCTATTTCGGCGCGCCCGCCGATCTCGCCGATGAGCACCACTTTTTCGGTGTCTGGGTCATTCTCAAACATCTCCAGCACATCAATAAACCCGGTGCCCGGTACAGGATCGCCGCCGATGCCGATGCAGGTGCTTTGCCCCATGCCGTTTTCGGTGAGGGCGTTGATCACCTCATAGGTCAGCGTGCCGCTCTTGCTCACCACACCCACGTTACCAGGCCGCGTGACGTAACCGGGGATGATGCCGATCTTGGCCTTGTGCGCCGGCGTGATGAGGCCGGGGCAGTTCGGGCCGATCAGCCGCGTGCCCCGTGTCTGTTTGAGGAAGTTATAGACCTTGAGCATGTCCTGAAGCGGCACCGGGTCGCTGATGCAGATCGTCAGCTCCAGGCCAGCGTCCACCGCCTCATACATCGCGTCTGCCGCGAACGGCCCCGGCACATAGATGATGCTGGTGTTCGCGCCGGTGGCCTCCACCGCCGCCTTCACCGTATCGAACACCGGTTTGCCTTCCACCCATTCGCCACCCTTGCCGGGGGTCACGCCGCCCACCACATTGGTGCCGAACTCAATCATCAGGCGCGTTTGAAACTGGCCCTCGCGCCCCGTGATGCCCTGAACGATCACTTTCGTTTCTGGTGTTGTCAGAATCGCCATATGTTACGCTTCTCCTCGGGCGGCTGCCACCGCCTTCTGCGCGGCTTCGGTGAGGGTGGCCGCCCCGGTTAAGTTGCGGATGCCCGCCTGCTCGATGATTTCCAGCCCTTCCTGGGCATTGGTCCCCACCAGGCGGATGACCATCGGCACGCACGGCTTCACTTCTTCATAGGCCGCCAGCAGCCCGCGCGCCACTTCATCCCCGCGCGTGATGCCGCCAAAGATGTTAAACAGCACGGCTTTCACGTTCGGATCGCTGAGGATGATGCGCAGGGCAGCCGTCACACGGTCGGCCTTCGCGCCGCCGCCGATATCGAGGAAGTTGGCCGGGCCGATGCCGTGTTCCTGCCCATACAGCAGCACCATGTCCATCGTCGCCATCGCCAGCCCCGCCCCGTTGACCATGCAGCCAATCTGCCCGTCCAGCTTCACGTAGGCGATGCCAGCCGCGCGCGCCTCCGTCTCCGCTTCCGGCTCCGCAGTCGTATCGCGCATCGCGGCCAGGTCGCTGTGACGGTGGAGCGCGTTGTCGTCGATGACCATCTTGCCATCCAGGCCCACGAGCGCGTTATCGCCCGTGATGACCAGCGGGTTGATCTCGGCCAGCGTCGCATCGTTGGCCTTATAGCATTCCCACAGCGCCAGCGCGATTTTGCTGAACATGCGCCAGTGTTCGCGCGGGAGGTTCATGGCGCTGGCGACGTTGATCGTCTGGTAGGGGTGCAGGCCCATGTTCGGGTCAATATGTTCGCGGATAATGGCACCGGGATTTTCCTTCGCCACGATTTCGATTTCGACACCGCCCTCAGACGACGTGATCAGCACCGGCTTACCGGCTGCGCGGTCATTGGTGATGCCCAGATAAATCTCTTTGTCGATCTTCGACGCCGGGTCTACCAGCACGCGGTGGACGGTGAGTCCCTTAATCGTCATGCCCAGGATCTCGCTGGCGCGGGCACGGGCTTCTTCGGGTGTGGCTGCCAGTTTGATGCCGCCCGCTTTCCCGCGTCCGCCTGCCAGCACCTGAGACTTAATGACCACCGGCACGCCCAGTTTCCGCGCGATGGCTTCGGCTTCGTCCGGTGTGGTGGCCACTTCCCCCTGTGGGGTGGGGATGCCAAAGCTGCGGAAGATCGCCTTGGACTGATACTCGTGTAGATTCAAGTGAGTTCCTCCATCATAAAAGGTGTGTCGTGCTGCGCGTGCCACGCTGCGCCCACGACAGGCTAAAGAATGGGTCTATTCAAGGCCAGTGCCGGGCGGCCCCCCAATGTCTCCGTCCGGGTATCGAGAAGGGTTTCACACCGCAGAGTATACCCCAAACGGCGGCATAAGACAGCGGTGTATCCGGTGTGGGCCAACGGCGCGCCTCACACCATCTCAATCGTTTGTTTGACGAGCATCGCTTCCGGGAAATTCGCTTCCAGCCAGTCCAGCGCCTTCTGGATGACCTCCTGCGAGTGGCGCGACGAATTGCTGACGACCGCGAACGCAATCACGGCAGACTGCCATTGATCGTTCAGGCCAACCTCAGCGGCAGAAACGTTAAACGTGTTGTGCAGCTTCGCAAGCATCGATTTCAGGATACCGCGCTTGCCTTTCAACGAGGTGACTTCCGGCAGGTAAAGTTCCAGGGTACACAGGCCAATTACAGTTGTGGCGTGATCAGTCATCAGCACTTACGCGGGTCGCCGCGACGCGGAGAAAGCACTGCTGGCCATTGTAACCCCAAAGCCCACAGCGGCAAAGGCCGCCCGCGCCGCGCCCGCCCACAGCATCACCCCAGAATTCACCCAGGAACCACACCCTGCTTGAGTGCTGCCCCACAACATGCTACACTCGAAATATCCCGTTATGTTTCGTACCATCGCTGATGGTCGCCCCACGCATCCTGCGCGCGGTTTGGCAAATGCCAATACCCGACAAGCGCCAGTGGGCAGAAAGTTATCAAGGAATGCGCCTTCAACGCCTCTCTCTATCAAGCACACCCCTGAATCGGTTTCAGATCAGAACGAAGTTTCTGGTGGGTTTTGGGGGAATTTTCGTCCTGGTCGCAGCGGTTATGGGCCTGATTCTGGGCGGGCTGGTTCGCATCAATGCGGAATTCCAGACGCTCAATACCGTAGACAGCGCGCTGAACACGCTGGCGGACGATATCCGCTACTATGACCAGACCTTAACGGACGCGGTACGCGCCTACATCATCGATCCAGACGATGCAGCCGCCTATGCGCGCTATTATGCCGATGTCGTGGCGCTGGATGACGCCCTCAAGGAAGCGCAGCGCCTGGCCACCACGGCGGAAGACCGTGCCATTTTTGCCAGCATCGACCGGGTGAACGTGGAACTGGTGGCGCTTGAAGAAAGCCTGCTGGCCAACCCGGACCTCGAAACCGCCATCGGGCTGTATCGCGGGCGGTACGGCGAACTGAAGGCCGAATACTCTGCGCTGGTGCAGCAGTTCTTTGTGCGCCAGCAAGAGCGGGAGAGCCTGGCCTTCTCCCGGATCATGGCGCAGATCGAGCGGGTGGGGTTCGTTAGCCTGGGGCTGGTGCTGGCGCTGCTGGTGATCAGCGTGGTGATCGCGCTGCGGCTGAGCCAGAACGTGCTGTCGCAGCTTGCGGCATTGATCGGGGCCACGCAGGATTTCGCGCAGGGGAATTTGCGCGCGCGCGTGCAGGTTGTAAGCCGGGATGAGCTGGGACAGTTGGGCAATGCGTTTAACGACATGGCTGCCCAGCAGGAAAAATTCATCCGGGAGCTTGACCTGGCACGGCGCGAGGCCGAAGAAGCCACCCGCATGAAAGACCTGTTCCTGGCGACGATGAGCCACGAACTGCGCACGCCGCTGAACGCCATCATGGGCTTTTTGCACCTGATGAACTTCAGCGGCCAGTTGGACGAGGACAACACGTACATGTCTGAACGGGCGCTGGCCAACACCCACCGCCTGATGATGCTCATCAACAACATCCTCGACCTTTCGCGCATTGCCACCGGCGGCCTCGAAATTGTGCCGGTGGAGATGTCTCCCAGGTATGTGGCGTCTGGGTTGTATAACGACCTGAAGATGCTGGCGCAGGACAAGCAGCTGCGCCTGGACCTGGAAGTGGACCCCACGCTGCCAGAGACGATCAACCACGACGAAGCGCGCCTGTCGCAGATTGTGGTGAATCTGGTGGGCAACGCCATCAAATTTACGGAAAGCGGCACCGTGCAGCTTGCGTTTACCCGTGCGGATGACCGGCTGGTGATCCGGGTGGCAGATACGGGCATTGGCATCCCACGCGCCAAACACGGGCTGATCTTTGACGATTTCTTCCAGGTGGACGCCAGTTCAACGCGGCAGCACGAAGGCGCGGGGCTGGGGCTGGCCATCGTCAAGCGGCTGGTGCTGATGATGAACGGGAAAATTGAGCTGGCGAGCGAGGTGGGCAAGGGCAGCACGTTTACCGTTACCCTGCCGCTGAACCTGCCGCGCTATGAACCGGGTGAACATCGCAGAGCGTCCAAACACCTCTTCCAGAATAGCGGGACCGGCAGCCTTGAGGCGGTCGCCCAGGCTGGAGGAGCACGATGAACGCGATCCCACGCGCTTTTGTGGGCTGGCAGGTGCTGGTGGTGGATGACGAGCGCGACAGCCTGGAAATTGCGGCGCGCATGTTGAAGCTGGCGGGGGCGCAGGTGACCACCAGCAGGAACGGTAAGGACGCGCTCGACCTGCTGCGCGCCGCCCCTACCCGGTTCCGGTTTGTGCTCAGCGATCTGTCTATGCCGGATGTCGATGGCTGGGAACTGCTGTACCAGTTCCGGCGGGAGCCGCAGGCGGCAGATGTGCCGGTGATCGCGCTCACGGCGCATGCGATGGCGGGGGACAAAGAGCGCGGGATGGCGGCGGGTTTTCAGGGGTACATCACCAAACCCATCGACCCGCTGCGTTTCATCCAGCAGTTGGTGGATATTCTCTCTTCAGTGCCGGCCTATGCCGCGCTGCTCAAGCCCGAATAGGGGCCATAGTGGAAAGGAGCCATAACCATGAGCCAGTATCCGATTCTGGTGGTTGAAGATGATCCTGATGGACAGGAAGTGGTTTCGCGTATGCTGCGCCAGGTGAATATCGAAACCGATTGGGCAAACAGCGCAGAACAGGCGTGGGAGATGCTGAAGGCGAACGCCTATGCTGGCGCGATCATTGACCTGGCGCTGCCGGGCCAGGATGGATTTCAACTGCTGCAATCCATCCGGCGAGACGCAGCGCTGAACCGCCTGCCGTGCATCGCGGTCACGGCGTATCACAGCCCGGAACTGAAGCACGATGCGCTGGCGGGCGGCTTCGATGGCTACTTTGCCAAGCCGCTGAACCGCACCCTGTTTCTGGGCGCGGTGGAAGATATTTTCGCCTGAGGCGCGGCCAACCCCGTATGCCCTGCCCCCAGGGCAGCCGCATCACCGTGACGGTGTAGGGGCGCGGCCTGCCGCGTCCGCCCGCCGCCTTTGTGCCAGGGGAACAAGTCCCCTGGCTAGTGCTTGTATGTCAGCGTACCGCCTGGACACCCACTGAAGTGGGTAGAGGGACCTGGAC
>CAZQIJ010000229.1:0-7449 GCA_964592955.1 uncultured Anaerolineaceae bacterium | reverse complement strand
TTCAGCACTTCAAGGATAGAGCGCTGCGTCAGGATATCGACAGCGGTGGTCGGCTCATCCATAATCACCACCTGGGGGCGCAGCAGCAGGCTTAGCGCGAGCAGCACGCGCTGGCGCATGCCGCCGCTTAACTCGTGCGGGTACGCGCGGTAAACACGGTTGGGGTCTAGCCGCACTTTGGTGAACAGGTCTAGCGCACGGTCGCGGCTTTCGGCACGGCTAAGCCCGTGCGCGCGCCCGGTATCGGCCACCATGTCCGCAATACGGATAACCGGATTAAGCGAATTCAGCGCGCCCTGAAACACCATCGAAATCTCTGACCACAGGAACTGGCGCATCTGCCGTTTGCCCAGGGCCAGCACGTCGATCTGCTCTCCCTCGCGGCTGGTGTAGAGGATCTCCCCGCTTTCGACGCGCGCGTTGGGCGGCAGTTGGCGAATCAGCGTCAGGTTGAGCGAAGATTTACCGCAGCCGCTCTCGCCGATCACGGCCAGCGTTTCGCCTTCGCGCAGGTCAAATGACACGCTGCTGACGGCCTGCACACGCCCGCGCTGCGCGCCGAAGCTCATTGAAAGGTTGCGCACGCTGAGGATCACACGTTCGTTCATCGTCATCGCTGTTCCCCTCAGATGCCGCGCCGCAGGCGTGGGTTGAAGATCTCTTCGAGCGAGCGTGTGAACAGGATCAGGAAGAGCTGGAACAGCGCAATGGCCGTAATGGGCACCAGCGCCATCATGATCGCATCCGGGTTATAGAACGCACCGCGGCTCTGCGCGTTCCAGATCATAATGCCCCAGTCCGGTTCAAGCAGGGGCACCATCCCCAGGATGACGAGGCCGATGAGCGAATACATGGCGGTGCGGATGGCGAAAATAAAGTTGATGGCGATGTAGCTGATCATGTTTGGGAACACCTCGCGCACGATGATGTGATACAGGCCCAGATCCAGCGCCAGCGCAGCTTCTACATAATCGCGCGCGCGCAGGCTGAGTACCTGGGCGCGCACGGCACGCATCAGCGCAGGCCAGCTTAACACGGCCAGCAGCACCGCCAGCATGAAGCTGTTATCGAAACTAAGGATGCTGGCCAGCACCAGCAGCAGCGGGAACTGCGGGATAGTCAGGATGAAATTGGACAGCGCCGAGAGCAGTTGATCCACCGGGCCGCCCAGAAGCGCCGCCAGCGAACCCAGAAGGACCGCGATGGCAGTCGCCATCAGCCCGGTCTGTACCGCCGTAATGATGATCGTTTGCCCGCCATACACAAGGTGCGAGAGGATGTCGCGCCCCTGCCAGTCCAGCCCAAGCGGGAATTCTGAAGACGGCGGCTGAAACAGCGTGCTGGCACCCGGTTCGCGGCGGCTCATCTGGGGGCGGCCTTCATACGCCACGAACAACGGCCCAAACACCAGCATCACGAAGAAAGCCATCAGCCCCAGGAAGCCGATGAACCCGCCTTTGTTGCGCACAAGCCCGCGCGCGGTGCTGCGCACCCCCAGCCCCAACCCAGACGCCAGCCGCATCACAAATTCGCTGGTGGTTTCGTTGAAGTCCACTTCTTCCAGGGACTTGCGCGAGGTAAACGGGTCCTGGCGGTTGATGTAGATGTAGGAAATGACGACCGACACCATAAGGATCACCATCGGGATGCTGCCCAGAAACCCGCAGGCAAAGCCGCTGAGTGTGCAGGCGGCAAAGCCCACCAGCCCAGGGCGCACCTGCTGGTAGCGCAGGCCAATGGCCAGCGGAATGAGGCCAGAGATCAGGCCGATGATAAGCCCGGCAGCGGTGGCTACGGTTGTAAGTCCGATCATGCCTAGCGATCCTTCAGGCTGACGCGCGGATCGAGCCAGCCGAGCATGAGATCGGCAAGAATATTCGACGCGATAACGGCAATGGTGATAACGAGGAAGATCCCCTGCATGGTGGTGTAATCGCGCGAGGTGACGGCACGCGAAAGCTGTAACCCCAGGCCGGGGTACTCGAAGAAGCGTTCGACGATGACACTGCCGCTGAGCACCAGCCCAATGCTGATGGCCAGGCGGGTGACGAGCGGCAGCATGGCATTGCGCCCCACATAGGCCGTAAGGATGCGGCCTTCGGGCAGCCCGCGCGCTTTAGCCACATTGATGTAGTCTTCTCCCAGCGTGGAGAGCGTACTGCTCTTCATGGAGAGAATCCACACGCCGATGGTCGCCAGCAGGTAGGTGATGATGGGCAGCAGCGCGTGTTTGATGACGCTGCCGATATAGTCCAGTGTGAAGCCTGGCGGAATGCCGGGATCTGCCCCGCCGCGCATTGCGCCTACATCGAACCACTGAAGCTGCACGCCCGCGATGAGGATAATGAAGATCGCATAGACGTAATCCGGGATACCAGAGAGGATGGACGCAGCGGCAGTCATGACGTTATCGAAGAGGCTGCCGCGCCAGTAGGCCATCATGATACCGATGAGGACGCCCAGGCTGAAACTGATCAGCAGCGCTGAACCGACTGAGATGAGCGTCCAGGGCAGGTAGCGCAGAATCTGGTCGCGCACCGGCGTACCGGCAGAGGTGATCGACACCCCCAGATCGCCCTGCAGCAGGTTCCCCATGTAGGTAAGATACTGGTTGAGGATCGGCTCATCCGGGTCGAAGTCATAGAGGTTCGCGGCCTGGTTGCGGGCTTCTTCATAGGTATAGCCCTGCTGCATAAGCTGATCCATGCGGATGCTCACCGGGTTGCCTGGCAGCAGCCGGATCAGAACAAACGTGAAACTGGTCGCCGCCCAGATGGTGAGCAGCCCCTGCACCACTACACGGAAGGTGTAGGAAGACGCGATTCTGCGGAGTCGGCCAGGGTCATTGCTGCGCTCCCGCTGGGCTGTTTGGCCAGTGGAAGGGGTTGTCGCTGCTGTCATCAAGTGCCTTTCAGCATCAAGGGGTGCGACCCGCAGGCCGCACCCGGTGTTCATCAGGGTGAAACATGTGCCGCTGGCAGCACGCCAGCCGGGGGTTCGTTAGGATGCAGGCCCCAGCACACCCGTCAGGATGTAGTATTTCATGAAGTGATCGCGCCCGGTGGGATTGAGCAGAATCGGGTCATCCGCAGCCGGTATGCCGCTGATATAGTCGGTATTGAACGGCTCGACACTGAGGATGATGTTCAGCGGCACATAGGGCATGGTCTGATTCACGATGAGCGCCAGTTCGCTGGCGCGTTCGCGCTGCGCTTCGGTATCCAGGCCGGTGTTAACGTTGTTGATCATCTCATCGAGGTTGACGGTTTCCCCGTTATAGGGGTATTCGGTCATCGGCAGGCCCAGGCCAGGCAGGTTCGGGTCGGTCGCGGCGAGGGCGGTTGTCCAGCGCTGGAGCGGGTTGGCGAAGTGACGCCCCGCAAACGGCGAGCCAGCGGCCCAGCTCCACACCGACAATTCAAAATTGCCTTCGCGGATCAGCGGGGGGACTTCCTGCCAGGGCAGCGCGCGCGCCGTAACATCGAAGCCGAAGGCGTTGAGCTGCGAAATGGCATCCTGCGAAGCGCCAGCAAAGTCGGTGAAATCTGCCGGGAAAACCCATTCGGCGCTAAGCGTGTTGCCATCGGCATCGGCCCAGATGTCATCGGCATTGCGCGTATACCCCACGCTTTCCAGCAGGGCGGCGGCGCGGTCGGGATCGTAGGTGTAAGGGTCAAGCTGCGCGATGGCTTCTTCGGTGAGCATGGTTGCGACGTTGTCATCCAGCACACCTGCCATATAGACGGTGCCGGTAGCGCCCAGGCCGTTGGTCAGGAAGGCGTTCTGCTCACGTTCAATCACCAGCGCGGCAGCCTGGCGCACTTCGACCTGATCCCAGGGCGGCACATTGTAGTTGAACAGCATCGCCGGGCCATAGGCGCGCGGGATCGTTACCAGGTTGATGCCTTCCGCCTGGAACGACTCAATGGTCGCGGGCGGGTAAACGTTGGTGGAATGGGCGATTTCGCCGCTGAGCACGAGCGGCGTGGTGGACTCGGTTTCGCCTGCCCACAGCTTAATGGTGCCAAACTGCACAGAATCAGAGAAGATGCTGTTGGGCTGCCATGCCATCGTGAGGAAGCTGTCGCTCACATCGTCCAGGGTATAGGTGTAGGGGCCGCTGGCGATGAGGGAGTCGGGGCGGAATTCGGTGAGTTCGGTGCGCAGCCCGGTCCAGGCTTCGCTGTCGCTGGCGGCACCGGTTTCAAACAGCGCCAGGGCGCGCTGCGCAAATTCGCCATACGTATCGTCGGCGACGATGGGTTCACGCAGGATGAGCTGTTCGGCCAGCAGCGAGGGTTCGCCGCTGAAGTGGAAACGCACGGTGCGGTCGTCAATCTTTTCGACTTCGTCGATGTAGGTGAACTGCGTCCAACCGGCAAGGCGGCCCAGCGCATAGGTGGTGATGATGTCGTCGGAATCGATGGTTGCGCCGTTGCTCCACAGCAGCCCTTCCTGGAGGGTGACATCGTAGGCGCTGTTGTCGTCGGTAAAGCCCCAGCTTTCGGCCAGCAGCGGCATATAGCTGTTATCTGCCCACATATAGAAAGCGGGTGCCAGTTCCACCAGTTCACGGTACACATTGCCAAGGTTATCCAGTGGGCCGCCTGTTGAATAGGCGTTGAGGTGGTGATCCGGGGCCAGCCGATAGGGCCATGTCCCGCGCCATTCGCCCTCAGGGGCATCCTGTGCGCTAACGGTGGTGAAAACTGCGCCGGTTACCAACAACAGTAACGTAAGAACTAAAACCAGTCGTTTCATTTTTACTGCTCCATTTTTTGAGCTGGACAAAGGTCGAAGAAACGCATTGGATAAGCCGTTCACAGGGTGACAGGTCTGAAATGCGCGCCGTGCATCCTCCTTCTTCTGGTGGCTTACAGTGGTATAGGGTGGCATAGTCCACTGCTACGAGCTTAACGCGCCACCGGGCAGGTTACAAGCGATTCGTCCTGGTTCAGGGCGGAATTGTACAGCTTGCACAAACATCGTCACCGCGCACATGGCATTGGCAAGACAGCACACTGTCACACGAAACGCGCTACAATATCAGCAGACATTTCACGCAGCAGAAAGCCACCCCGTGGAAATCTCTTCACCTTCCCGTATCTCTAACCGCTACCAGCTCGTCAGCAAGCTTGGTCAGGGCGGGATGGGCAGCGTGTACCGCGCCTATGACCGCCTGACACGCGAAACCGTCGCCCTCAAGCAGGTCAGCGTGCCTGCCGCATCCCTTCAATTTGAGACAACCTCGACCGATCCCACAGTATCACTGGCGCTCGAATTCCGCACGCTGGCAGGATTGCGTCACCCGCACATCGTCGCGGTGCTGGACTATGGTTTCGACGCGCAGCACTACCCCTATTACACCATGCAGCTCCTGGAAGGCGCGCAGCCCATCACAGAATTCGCGCAAGGGCAAGACACGCCAACCCGGATTCGGCTGGTGATCGAGATGCTGCAGGCGCTGGTCTACCTGCACCGGCGCGGCGTGATTCATCGTGACCTGAAGCCGGCCAACGTACTGGTCACACACGCTGGCAGCGTGCAGGTGATGGATTTCGGCCTGGCACTTCAGCACGAAGCCTCTGTTCAACTGGGAGCCGGTCTCGTGGGCACCCTGGCCTATATGGCCCCGGAATTGTTCTCAGAAGTGCCAGCCACCACCGCGTCTGATCTGTTCGCGGTGGGCGTCATGCTGTATGAGATGACCACAGGTAAACACCCGTTTGCATTTGGCAGCACCGCTGCACTCATCACCAACATCCTGACCAAACCGCCGGATTTTGCCCCAGTGCCTGCCGCGTTCGTCCCGCTGCTCGAACGTCTGCTAACCAAAGACCCGGAAACCCGTTATGCAAGCGCAGAGGAAGTGATCCGGGTGCTGTGCGCCGCAACCGGGACGGCACCCCCGGCAGAAACCCTGTCGCTGCGCGAAAGCTACCTGCAGGCATCGGCATTTGTGGGCCGCCAGGCGGAGTTTGGAATGCTGCGAGAGGCGCTGGATGCGTTGCTGGGGGGCAAGGGCAGTTTCTGGTTGGTGGGAGGAGAAAGCGGGGTCGGCAAGAGCCGCCTTCTCGATGAACTGCGTACACGCGCCCTGGTCAGCGGCGCGCTGGTGCAGCGGGGCCAGGCGGTGGCAGACGGCGGTCTTCGCTACCACTTGTGGCGCGAGGTGGCGCGCCGCCTGATCCTGGACACGCCATTAAGTGACCTGGAAGCCGGCATTCTTAAAGTGGTGGTGCCAGATATCGCGGTACTGCTGGAACGCGAAGTGCCTGCTGTGCCGGATTTGCCCGGCACGGCGGGCGACGAACGGCTGGCGCTGACGCTGGTGGACGTGCTGAAACGGCAGTCGCGGCCTGTGGTGCTGCTGCTGGAAGACCTGCACTGGGTGGAAGAAAGCCTTACCCTGCTGCGCCTGATCGTGGCGGCGCGGGATCAACTGCCGGGGCTGATGGTGGTGGGCAGTTACCGTCACGACGAACGCCCTGGCCTGCCTGAAGAACTGGACGGCATGCGGGTGCTTAAACTGCCGCGCCTCTCAGACGAAGCGATTATGCGGCTGGCAGAGTCGATGCTGGGTGAAAAAGGGGCACAGTCGGCGGTTGTCGATCTGCTGAAGCGCGAGACCGAAGGCAACGTGCTGTTCATGATTGAGACGGTGCGGGTGCTGGCCGAAGAAGCCGGGGGGCTGGCGTCCATCAGCCATGTGACGCTGCCATCGGCTATTTTCGCAGGTGGCGTGCAAAGCATGATCAAGCGGCGGCTGAGCCGTTTGCCGGAAATGTGGCGTCCCCTGCTCAACCGTGCTGCGGTGGCAGGGCGCGAAATTGACCTCAGACTGCTGCAAGCCCTGGCCGGTGCAGCCCGTGAAACAGACGTTGAGCAGTTCCTGCGCGCTGGCGCGGATACCAGCATCTTTGAGGTGACCGAAGGGGTCTGGCGTTTCGCGCACGACAAACTGCGGGAGGGTGCGCTGGCCAGCCTTACAGCCGACGAACGGCGCGGGATTCACAGTGAAGTCGCGGCGGCCATCGAAGCGAGCTACCCGGACGACCCGACCTATGCTGAGATCCTCATGGAACACTGGCGCGCCGCCGAAAATCAGGAGCGTGAACTGCACTATCTCATTCCAGTGGTGACCCAAAAAGTGGATGCCTATGCCCAGTATTCGCAAGGCGACCAACTGGCAGCACGCGGCCTGAGCCTGCTCCCCCCGGATGATACGCGCGTCCCAAAGCTGCTGAACCTGCGCAGCCGCATCAGTAATTTTCAGGGAGATCTGGAAGAGGCGCTGCGGTGGGCAGAGCAGGCATTGGCAACTGCAAAGCGGTTGTCGCTGCCTGCAGAGACGGCATCCAGCCTGGAGCATCTGGCAAGCAGCCTGATTGATCGGAGAGAACTGGAAAAGGCGCTGGATTACGTCCAGGAAGCGCTTGGGATCTCTAG
>CAZQIJ010000228.1:0-7454 GCA_964592955.1 uncultured Anaerolineaceae bacterium | reverse complement strand
GTTCTTCGTGACCCTGCTGCTCAACCAGGTTCTGGGCTGGGCGCGCAGCCGCCCAGCACCGAAACGCAGCCCGCCCCCACCCCTGCTGCCGGTGCCAACCCAGACCTCTACACCTTCCCGGCCACCTACACCAACCGCTACCCGGTCACGCTGCGCGCCGGGCAAACCCTGCTGGTCAGTTACGAGATCACGGTGGATAATCCCGGCGTGGGAACGGTGTTTATCGTGGTGCAGGATGCCGCCGCGACGCTGCTGGCGCGCTTCGTCTTCACCGCCACCGAAAGCGGCACCCTGGAAATCCCCGTCAGCGTCGGCGGCACCTACGAGATCCTGGCCGCCCCGCGCGACTTTTCCGGCGCGTTCGCGCTCACCTACAGCCTGCGCTAAGCCTGAGCCTCATCCCCAATTCACAGGCTTTTTACAAAGTTCTGCTCCAAAACATACACTTCTGGCCTATACTAAAAGGCAAGTCTAAACGCAAGGGGATACACCAATGTTCTGGGATGGCAACTACTTTCTCTATGTGATGATTCCTACGCTCCTGCTCTCGCTGGGGGCGCAGTTCTTTGTCCGCTCGGCCTACGCCCGGTGGAGCGACGTGCGCAACAGCGCCAACCTCAGCGGGCCCAACATCGCAGACCGTATCATCCGCAGCTCCAACCTTACCGGCGTGCGCGTGGAAGGCACACCGGGCGAGCTGACCGACCACTACGATCCGCAGTCCCACACCGTGCGCATGTCTGAATCCGTGGCCACGCGCCCGTCTGTGGCGGCGATGGCCATCATCGCGCACGAACTGGGGCACGCACAGCAGCACCAGGAGCATTCGCCGCTGATCGCCATGCGCAACTTCCTCGTCCCGGCAGTACAGATCAGCCCCACGCTCTCCTATGGCCTGATCTTCGCAGGGCTGTTCTTCCGCAGCACCGGCCTGCTGTATGCGGGGATCGCCTTCTTTGCCGTCGTGGTGTTCTTCATGGTGCTCACGCTGCCGGTCGAAATTGACGCCAGCCGCCGCGGCCTGATCCTGCTCCAGCAGTCCGGCCTTACGGCCAACGCCGAAGAAGCAGGTGGCGCGCGCCAGGTGCTCACCGCCGCCGCGCTGACCTATGTGGCCGCCGCGATCACGTCGATCCTCACGCTGCTGTATTACCTCAGTCTGGCGCAGCGCCGCTAGGGTCCGCAAACGGTTGTACCTGTAGGGGCGGTTCGTCAACCGC
Organism: uncultured Anaerolineaceae bacterium; assembly: GCA_964592955.1. Classification (GTDB taxonomy): domain Bacteria; phylum Chloroflexota; class Anaerolineae; order Aggregatilineales; family Phototrophicaceae; genus CAZQIJ01. Next base: position 6,234 of record CAZQIJ010000228.1, on the reverse strand, counting down.
CCTCCGTCAACCGCCCCTTCGGCACGGGCGCAGCGCGATGTGCCCCCTACAGCGTAGTCGCCCTCACCCCGTCTCGTAGACCGTCTCTTGCCGACAGCGCCACGCGCGGGAGAGCGTGGAGCGAGGCGGCGAGGTTTGGCGCAAACCAGCGCTGTGACGATGTGGGTAATGCAGAGGTGCCAAGGACTCAGGCTGCCCCCCATTGATCCCTGCCAGGTCTACAAAAAACGGGCCGCGTGCGTTACAATCACCCCCGGAGGATTGAGGCTATGGCAATGCCACATAATGTAAAACCGACCGGCGTTACGCTGGATAAAACCGCCGGGGTGCTCACCATCTCCTGGGCAGATGGAGCCGCGTGCGCCTACCCCCTGGGAAACCTGCGCGAAGCATGCCCGTGCGTGGAATGTCGCGGTGGGCACAGCCGCATGGGGCGCGAATTTGACCCGGACGACATCCTGAAGCTCACCCCCACGCGCTCCCATCGCATAGAATCGCTTGAACTGATCGGCAATTATGCCCTTCAGCCCGTGTGGGACGACGGTCACCACACCGGCATTTACACCTGGGATTACCTGCGGCGGCTGTGCCCGTCGTAAGCAGCATATCGTGTAGGCTTTGTGCAGAGAGGGGCTTTCCCCTCTCTGTTTGTGTCCAGACCCAGACGAGGAAGAGAACGCGCAATGAGCGACCAGACCACGCAGGATGCCCGCCCCAGCGAGCAGTTTCGGCATCTCTACACGCCGCCGAAAATTAATGGCGACTTCACCTATAAGCATATTGTCACCGTCGAGCAGTTCACGCGTGAGGATTTTGTGGCGGTGTTCGACGCGGCGCACACCCTGCGCGCGCGCGTGGCCCGGCAAGACCCCACCCTGGTGCAGACGTGCGCCGGGCACCTGATGGCGTCCCTGTTCTTTGAGAGCAGCACCCGCACCGATATGAGCTTCCAGGCAGCCATGCGGCGCTTGGGCGGCTCGGTGGTGGCCGCCTCCAACGGCGTTCAGTTTTCGTCGGTCTATAAGGGCGAAAACCTGGCAGACACCGTGCGCGCCGCCGGCTGCTATGCCGATATCATCGTGATCCGCCACCCGTCGGTGGGGTCGAGCTACGAGGCAGCCTATTACATCGACCGCCTCAATGACCGCATCACCACGCGCACAGCCGTTATCAGCGGCGGGGACGGCATCGGCGAACACCCCACCCAGGCGCTGCTAGACCTGTTCACCATCATCGACCTGAAGAAGGGCGGCGAAAACCTCACGATCACGCTCGTGGGCGATCTGCTCTATGGGCGTACCGTGCATTCGCTGGCCAAAAGCATCGCCCTCTATGGCCTGGCCGGGACGAAACTGTGTTTTGTGTCTCCGCCATCGCTGCGTATGCCAGATACGATTATCGACTTTCTCCACGCGCGCGGGATGAGCGTCTACGAAACGCCGGACCTGCACGAGGTGCTGGCCGAAAGCGATGTCATCTACTGGACGCGCGTGCAGCAGGAACGGTTCACGCGCCCCCAGGATTACGAGGCCATCAGCAACAAATTCATCATGACGCCGGAACTGCTGAACCAGGCCAGGCGCGATGTGATCCTCATGCACCCGCTGCCGCGCAAAAACGAGATGGGCACCCCTGCCGACCACGATGTGCTGGACGCCAACCCGCGCGCGGTCTACTTTCAGGAAATGGAAAACGGCATGTTCATCCGCATGGCGCTGCTGGCCAAGGTGCTCGGCGTCCAGGGCGTTTAACGGGGCCACCCACCAGGGACAAACGATGACCACACGATTCACCATTCCGGCCATGCTGGATCCGCACACGCATCTGCGCGGGCTGGACTGGACACACAAGGGCGATTTCGCCAGCGAGACGGCGGCGGCTGTGGCAGGCGGCTACTGGGCGGTGTTCGATATGCCAAACACGCCACCTGCCACGATTAACCCGGATGCGCTGGCGCACAAACTGGCGGCCTTCGGCGCGCAGGCCCGCTGCGACTGGGGCGCATACTTTGGCGCGTCCGCCAGCGGCAACTGGCACCATTACGATGACGTATACCAGCGCGTGTGCGGGCTTAAGATCTACAACAACCAGACGACGGGCGATCTGCTGGTGGAGAACCAGTATGTGCGCTCGCTGATCTACAGCACCTGGAATCCGTCGCGCGTGATCGCCGTCCACGCAGAAGAAGACACCGTGCTGGAGATCCTCGCGCTGGTCCGCCAAACGCGCCGCTTCACCCACTTCTGCCACATCAGCAGCGCGCGCGAAATCGTGCTGCTGGCCGCCGCCAAGAATGCCGGGCTGCCCATCAGCGTGGGGGTCTGCCCCCATCATCTGTGGCTCACGCAGCAGGATCTTCCCGCGTTGGGCGCGCGCGGCCTGATGAAGCCGGAACTGAAGACCCAGGCGGACGTGGACGCGCTGTGGTGGGGGATCGCACGCGGCGTCGTGGATGTCGTCGAGTCAGATCACGCGCCCCACACCCTGGACGAAAAGGCCAGCGACACGCCGCCCTACGGTGTGCCGGGCCTGGAAACCACGCTGCCGCTGCTGCTGACGGCTGTCCACGACGGGCGGCTGACGTTGGAGCGCGTGGTGGAGCTGGTGGCAGAAAATCCCCGGCGCATCTGGGGGCTGAACGCGCCGCCCCAAACCTACACCGTGGTTGACCTGGACGCCAGCACCAGCATCACCGGCGCAGACCTGCACACGCATGTGAAATGGTCGCCCTTTGAGGGGATGCGCGTGTACGGCAAAGTGCTTGAGACGGTAATCCGCGGCCAGCGCGTGTATGACGGTGAACACGTGCTGGCCCAGCCGGGGTTTGGCCAGAATCTGTTCGCGGGCTAATGGACAAACCAAAACGAATACGCACAATCGTAGGGACGAAGCCCGCATCCCCCGCCCCTTCTCCCTGGGGCGAAGGGGTGATTACGGCGCAGCAAGGGTCTTGAAGTCCCTCTCCCTGGGGAGAGGGATTTAGGGTGAGGGCAATTTAGCCTCAAACTCGATACCTGAGGAGTTGCCAAATTAAAACTCGTTAACATCGGGGCGCATTCGGCTTAATAATTGTGATCGATAATTCCCCACTGCGGTTAACGACCGCTCATCCTCGTTCACGTTTTTCAGGAGAGTGTTATCTATGCAACGAAATAGCCTCCGTTTTGTTGGACTGCTGCTGGCGGCATTGACGCTGGCCGCGGTGTTCGTTCCGGGCGCGCTACCGGTAGTTTATGCGGACGCGACTGCGCACGCGCTTTGCCCTGGTGGCACACCCACCGCCTTCACGCAGGACTGGAGCAACACAGGCTTAATCACTACCAACGATGATTGGGGCGGTGTTACGTCGATCATCGGGTACCGCGGTGATGATCTCACCGGAGGTACTGGCACTGACCCACAAACCCTGCTTTCAGACGATACGGGCCTGGTTGTGGATGTCAATGCCAACCAGACTAATCCGAATTCGTTCAACACGGGTGGCGCTACCGAATTCGAACTTACGAATTCAGCGGTTGCCCTGTTCGGTTCGAGTACCGCAGACGCGCCGTACCTTGTGTTCAATCTCGACACGAGTGGAACGAACTCGGTGAACGTGGCCTACAACCTGCGTGACCTCGAATCATCGGGAGACGATGCAGCACAGCAATTCGCGCTGCACTATCGTATCGGCACAACTGGCGACTGGACCAACGTCCCCGCCGGGTATGTTGCTGATGCTACGACGGTCAGTACAGATACGCAGGTCACACCCGTGAACGCTGCCCTTCCCGCAGAAGTAAACGATGCGGGTAATGTGCAGGTGCGCGTGATGACCAGCAACGCTGGCGGCAATGACGAAGCGGTTGGTGTGGATGACATCAACATCACCGCAACGTGCGGAGTTGTCACCGACGTTGCCCCCACGGTTTCCACCACCGTTCCCGCCGACGGCGCGACCGATGTCGTGGCCAACACCAACATCTCCATCACCTTCAGCGAACCTGTGACCGTCACCGGGATCTGGTTCACGTTCATCTGCAACGCGGCTGCGGTGGATGTCACCATCACCGGCGGCCCGACGACCTTTACCCTCGATCCCGACAGCAACCTGCCGGACAGCGCAAGCTGCGAGGTGACAGTGCTGGCGACACAGGTCGCAGACCAGGATGGCACAGCAGACCCCCTCGCGGTGAACTATACGTTCGATTTCACGGTCGCTGCCCCGCTGACCTGCGGCACCGCGCCAGACAAAATCTTCGAAGTTCAGGACAACGGGACGAAGTTCGGGACCACCGCCGAAGTCACCGTGGACGGTGTGGTGACTGGTGATTACCAGGCCAGCGGCCAGAATGACGGGTTCGTCATCCAGGATCCGACCGGCGACGGCGATGTGACCACCTCTGACGGCATCTACGTGTACGATCCTTCGCCGATCCTGCTGGATGTCGCCGTCGGTGATTATGTCCGCGTGACCGGCACCGTGCAGGAATACGTGGCGAACTTCTCCACCTTCACCCCCGGCGTCACCAGCGTCTCCGAAACCGAACTCGTGGCCACCAGCATCACGCTGTGCGCCAACCCGGCCACCGTGACCGCGACGCCGGTAAACCTGCCCTTTGCCACGCTGGATGAGCAGGAACAGTACGAAGGGATGCTGGTCACCTTCCCGCAGACGCTCAGCGTCACCGAAATGTTCGAGCTGGGCCGCTATGGCCAGGTGGCCGCCTCTGTGGGCGGGCGTCTGTTCCAGCCAACCAACTATCTGGCTCCTGGCACAGATGCGCAGGTGCAGCAGGAAATCAATAACCGCAGCCGCATCATCATCGACGATGCGAACAAGCTTCAGAATACCGACCCCATCGGCCTGTTCCCGTCACTGACCGCCGCCAACACCCTGCGGCATGGCGATACCACCACAGGCGTGACCGGGGTCTATATGCAGACCAACGCGCGCTTCGGCAACGGTACGGCCACCAACACCAATCCGTTCCGCTATCGCCTGTTTGTGAGCGCCAACCCCACCTTTGTCGCTGTGAACGAACGCCCCACCGAAGTGCCCGGAATCGGCGTAGAGGCGACGCTGCGCGTGGCCAGCATGAACCTGCTCAACTACTTCAACACCTTCGGTTCCAGTTGCTTCCAGTCCAGCAGCTTCACCGGGGATTGCCGTGGCGCAGACAGCCAGACCGAGTTCGACCGCCAGCGCGACAAGACGATTGCCGCCATCCTCAAGGTGAACCCGGATGTGCTGGGCGTCAACGAGCTGGAAAACGACGTAGCGGATGATAACGGCGGCGCAAACGGCCCGACCATCGCCATGCAGGATCTGGTGAACGGCCTGAACGCCGAAGCTGGCGCTGACACCTATGCCTACATCGATACCGGTCGCATCGGCACAGACGTGATTCGCGTGGGCATCATCTATAAGCCGGCAGCGGTCACCCCGGTGGGGACAACCGCAGTTCTGGACGATGTCGATCCGTTCAACCGCAACACCCGCCCGCCGCTGGCCCAGGCCTTCGAGCAGAACAGTAACGGCGAAGTGTTCATCATGGTGGTGAACCACTTCAAATCCAAGGGGAGCTGCCCCGCAGACACCGACCCGAACTACGACGGTAACTTCGACAGCGGCGATGGCCAGAGCTGCTGGAACGCAGATCGCGTGCTGGCGGCGAACGCACTGTCTGACTGGCTCGATACCGACCCGACCGGCACCGGCGATCCCGATATCCTCATCGCTGGCGACCTGAACAGCTACGGTGTGGAAAACCCGATCACCACCCTGACCGGAAACGGCTATGTGAACCTGATCGAGGAATTCGTTGGCCCCGGCAATGTAGCCTACTCGTATGTGTTCGATGGTCAGTCTGGCTACCTGGATCACGCGCTGGCCAGCCCCACGCTGTTTGATCAGGTGACAGGCGCGGCGGAATATCACATCAACGCCGACGAACCGACCGTTCTGGATTACAACCTGGAATTCAAGAGCGATACCCAGGCGGCGGTCTTCTACGCCGACGATGAATTCCGCAGCTCGGATCACGACCCGGTGCTGGTGGGCCTGAACCTGATCCCTGCGACAGAGCCGACCAATACACCGGAACCGGCCACCAATACACCGGAGCCGAGCACCAATACACCGGAGCCGAGCACCAACACACCGGAACCCGGCACCAATACACCGGAACCCGGCACCAACACACCGGAACCGGGCACCAACACACCGGAGCCGAGCACCAATACGCCAGTCGC
>CAZQIJ010000227.1:0-7468 GCA_964592955.1 uncultured Anaerolineaceae bacterium | reverse complement strand
GTCCTGACCCGTGCGTTTGACCACCACCACCTTCTCAACCACCGCGGTGCGTTCCAGCGCTTCGTCCACCGTCTGCTTGAGGGGAACGATCTTCGCGCGCAGCCACGAGCCATCACACGTGATCAGCACCCCGCTCTGCGCGTCATTGATGCGGTCAACAATCGCCTGTTCAGAGAACCCGCCGTAAATCACGCTGTGCGGCGCGCCGATCTTGGCGCACGCCAGCATCGCCACCACGATTTCCGGCACACGACCCATATAAATCGTAACGCGGTCGCCTTTCTTCACGCCCAGACCCTTAAGGACGTTGGCGAACTTCGAGACCTCGTGGTTCAGTTCGTGGTACGAAATCACGCGCTTGTCGCCGGGTTCACCTTCCCAGATGTACGCGATCTTGTTCCTGCGCCACGTCTTCTGATGGCGATCCAGCGCGTTCAGCACGATGTTGGTCTTGCCGCCCACGAACCACTTAAAGAATGGCGCGTTGCTGGCGTCCAGCACCGCATCCCAGCGCTGGTACCAGTCCAGCATCTCGGCGCGTTTGCTCCAGAAGGCTTCGATGTCGTGCATGGCTTCTGCGTAGAGCGCATCATAGTCGCGGACGTGCGCATCATTGACCACCGCTTCCGATGGGTAATACCACTCGTCCACATGGGGAGTAAAGGTTTCTTCGGTCATAAAAAGGGCCCCTTAAGCGCAAATCTATACAATCGGGTGAGAATGTCCAGTTTAGCGCTGAAACAGGCTTCTGACAAAGAACAACAGGCGGATGAGAATGTCCAGTTTAGCGCTGAAACAGGCTTCTGACAAAGAACAACAGGTTCGCCGGGCGTTCCGCCAGGCGGCGCATAAAATAGGGGTACCACGCCTCGCCAAAGGGCACATAAACGCGCATCGCATACCCTCCGGTCGCCAGCTCTGCCTGCCGCGCGGTGCGGATGCCAAACAGCATCTGGAACTCGTAGCGCGTGGGCGCAATGCCGTGCTGTTTAACGGCCCGCTGCGCCGCCACGATCATGTTTTCGTCGTGCGTGGCAATCGCCAGGAAGGACTGCGTGGGCGCGCTAAGGTACTGCTCCACCAGGCGCGTATAGCTCGCATCCACGTCGGCCTTTTCCGGGAAGGCGACGGTCGCCGGTTCCAGGTATGCGCCCTTGCACAGGCGCACGTGCGCGTTCTCGCGCGTCAGGTCGCCCATATCCGCCTCGCTGCGCCGCAGGTACGACTGGATGACCGTGCCCACGTTCTGGAATCCGTATTCGTCGCGCAGCGTGCGGTAGATGCGCAGCGTCGTTTCGGTGTATTTGCTGCTTTCCATGTCGATGGTGACGGGGATATTGCCGCTGTCGCGCGCCGCCGTGAGGATGTGGCGCAGGTTGGTCACACACAGATCCTCGCTGATGTCCAGCCCCAGGTGCGTCAGCTTAAGGGATATGCCGGACTTCAGGCCGTCCTGCCGGATGCGTGCCAGCATGGCCCGGTACATGGCCACCACAGTCTCTGTATCTGCTGCGCTGGTCACACTTTCACCCAGGTAATCTAACGTGACCAGCATCCCGTTGTTGTTAAGGTCGCGCGTGACCCTGATCGCTTCGTCCAGGGTTTCACCCGCCACAAAACGCCGTGCGACCCGCCGCGCCAGCCAGAAACCGCTGATGATGGATCTGGCCCAGCGCGCCGCCGATAAATAAAGGAGTATTCGCCTAAGCATGCTGTTTGCCCCATGACTGCTAAGCTAAAAACTCCGTAAATTGTAATGGATCGCGCGGGCCGCTACTAGCGCCGCGCTTTACCGTTTAATGCCGCCACCCCGGTCAGCGCCTTCTCGTCAGTGCGCTGAAGGATCTGCTGCAACCGGAACAGGTCGGTGCGCGAGGTCAGATCCAGGCTCATAGGGGTCACCGAAACCAGGCCCTCATGCAGCACGGTATAGACATCCGAATCCGGCTCTGCTTTGGTCGGGTCGGTATCCAGATGATAACCGAGCGGTCCGGCGTCTTCCAGCGCGATGCGCTCTGGCCGGGTCGGCCAGTAGACGCGGCGGCGCGAAACGCGCGTCACGCGCCAGGGGGTTTCTGGCGTCGCGCGCACCGGCACATCAATCTTCAGCACATCCACATCGTCCGGGCGCTCGTTGCTCAGCAGCCATTCCCCAAACATGCGCGTGAAGTGCGCAGCAGCCGTAAAATCCACCTCACCCGAATAGGTCAGGTGCAGATCCTTTGCCGTTTGCTGCGAAACTGCGATGGCCGGAATGCCAAAGCTCGCGGCTTCCAGCGCCGCGCCCACCGTGCCAGAGACGGTTACCCCGTTGCCTGTGTTTTCGCCGTAATTGATCCCAGAGATGACCAGTGACGGCAGACGGTCAGAAAGCTCCAGAACGCCGTGCTGCACCGCCTGCGCCGGCGTGCCATGAACCCCATACACGGTGTATTCCGAGCCGCCCAGTGCCAACTGACGCGGGTAGATGTGCCCCCGGCTCGTGATGGGCAGGCTGCGCCCCATCCCAGACTGCTGCTCCTGTGGGGCGACAACCAGGATTTCACCCAGGTCAACGAAGGCGGTGGCGACGGCCCACAGTCCAGGGGACATGATGCCGTCGTCATTGGTAAAGAGGATAAGCGGACGTTCCATAACGATTACCTGAATACTATGTTGAATGCATACTGACGATAGACCCGCTGTCTCGCACCCATAATACGCTTTAGGCTCAGGGCGAATCAAGCGAGTCTGATCATCATAATATCACCGTATTAAGATGTCGTTAAGGGGCATTTACCACTTATGGGTACATTTACGGTGTTTTTGTAAAGTTAACGGTCACCGAAAGGCTCCCGCCAGCCTGCTGCGCCCAGAGGCACGGCAGATCTCGCCATCCCGCAGCGGCGCGCTACACATGCGCCTGCAGAAACGTGGTGACGGTCTCAGTATACTGATCTGCGCGTTCACCCATCGGGATGTGACCGCACCCCTTAAACCAAACCTGCTGGCTGTGCGGCACCCTGGCCGCGATGAGGTCGGCCTGGGCCGGGGGCACAATCGGATCGCGGTCGCCGTGCAGCACCAGCGTGGGGGCTTGTATCGCCGGGAGCCAATCGCTGATGTCAATATACGGCATGCGCCTGAAATACGGGAAGACGTGATCTGCCTTCGTGCGGGAATAATCCTCATACAGCACATCGATGACCGCATCAAGGTTCGGGTAGCTGTAAAACGCCTGCCTGTCGTATACATAACTGCCCATACCAGCCCGAAACAGCCCGCGCCATGCCCCCAGCAGCGCCACGTTAGCCCGGAACGATACCGGGCCGATTGGCGTTTGCGCCAGCATCTGCGCCAGGCCCAGTATCCCTGTCCAGCGCCCCTGCGCGAATCCCGATATCGAAAGGACAGCGCTTACCTGCTGCGGCATCTTCGCCGCGATCCCCAGCACGCCAAACCCACCCGTTGAATGCCCCACCAGTACCACAGGCGAATCGCCCACCAACTGGCGCACACCACTGCACAGCAGGTCAGTTATAAGCTCGGCTGTCAGCGCGTCTGCGTGGAAACCAGCCGGCATCGAGGCCGGGTAATGCCCCGGCAGGCTTAGCGCGTACCAGCGGCGGTTCTCGGCCACGTATGGCGTCTGGTTCAGCCACAGCCTGTTCGTGCTGGTGATGCCGTGAATGAAGACGATGGGCAGCCCCTCGGCCTGTTCGTTGAAGGCCAGCGCGGCCAGCGTGTGTTCGCCTGCTTTGAGAAAACGGGTGTCTGTCATCGGTTGTGTTTTCTTTTCCTGAATGGCGGTGAATGACGTTCTGCACCTATTGTGTTCGTTTTCGCGATTCCTGCAACTCACGCCGCCAGCGGCAGCCACACAGAAAACGAGGTGCCTTTTCCCGCGCCGCCGCTCGCCGCCCGGATCTCACCCCCATGCGCCTGGATAATCTCGCGCGAGATCGCCAGCCCCAGGCCGGTGCCGCGCTCTGGTCCGCGCGCCTTATCCACCTGGTAGAAACGCTCAAAAATGCGGCTCAGCTCCTGCGGCGGGATGCCGATGCCGCTGTCGCGGATGTTGATCTCCACACCCCCGCGCTGCCCGCTGACCCGCACCCACACGCATCCCCCGCTCGGCGTGAACTTGATAGCGTTGCTCAGCAGGTTCGTGATGACCTGTGCCAGCCGGTCGCCATCACCCACGATATTCGGGACGGCACGCACATCCGTGTCCAGCGTCACCCCTTTCTTGATCGCCACCACTTGCAGCCGGTTAATGATGGCCTCGGTAATCTGCCCCACATCGATGGTGGCTTTCTTCATGTGCAGCGCGTCAGCCTGCAGCCGCGCCAGCTCGGTCAGGTCAGAGACCATGCGCGCCAGCCTGCCCGCCTCATCATAGATGATCTCCGCGGCGTGGGCAGGGTTGCGCGCCGTGCCATCCATGATCGCCTGCGAATACCCTTGTATCGATGTCAGCGGCGTTTTCAGATCGTGAGACACGTTGGCCATAAAGTCGCGCTGCGCGTTCTGGGTGTTGTTCATCTCCGTCGTCATGGTATTGAACGCCTCTGCCACAGCCCGGAATTCCGGCGCGCCACTGACCGCGACCGTGTGCGTATAATCCCCGCCGGCCACCGCTTCTGCGGCAGCCGCAAACACCTGCAGCGGGCGAACAATGGTGCGGCTGATGAATACAGCCAGCAGCGCCGCCACCACCAGCCCCACCAAACCGGCCTGGATCACCGGAATCAGCAGCGCGCTGCCGAAAGCAGTCAGCGACTCCTGAAGCGAGCGCACCTTTGTATCGGCCAGCAGCAGCATCAGCCCGGCCCGGCGCAGCATCCCGCCATCGAACTGAACCCCCGCGAACAGCCATTTTTCGTTATCTGCGTCCACAAACGATCCGTTTACCAGGGTTGGGCGGCGCTGCACCGCCGCGCCCGTTGTCGCCCCCACACTGGCGGGCGACACCACAATGACCTGCTCAACGTTGATCATCGCCCCGCTTTCGTAAGTGCCAAAGCTGTCAAAGATCACCGTTTCCTCAAACGGGCGTATCGCCATAACCCGAACCTCGGCCAGCGTGCCCAGCTCGCCCAGCGTCTCCAGCAGCGGCGTATCCACATCGCGGAGCGCGAGCGCGTTGCGCACCGTCACGTTGGCTTCCATCGTGCGCGCAATCGTCGTCAGGCGCTCCAGCGTGGCTGCATCGGGTTCTTCGCGCGTGCTCAGAAACAGCAGCAGCGCCACCACGATGACCGCCATCGTTATCGAAAGCAGCACCAGGTAACTGGCCAGAAAACGCATGCGCAGCGATACATTCATCGAAATCGGCGCGAGATACCCCTGCCTTCAGGCATGGGGCGGGATAGCGCCTTTTGTCCTTTCTTGATCGTTCAAATCTCCAGCTTATAACCCACGCCCCACACGGTATCGATGGTGGACTGCATACCGTCCAGTTTGTGCCGCAGGTGCGCGATGTGTACGTCCACCGTGCGCGTTTCACCGGCAAAATCGTACCCCCACACCACTTCCAGCAGCCGTTCGCGCGTAAACACCCGCCCCGGATTGCGCGCCAGCAGCAGCAGCAGGTCAAATTCCTTCAGGCGCAGTTCAACCGGCCTGCCTTCCACAAGTACCGCGCGCCGCTCAGGGTCAATCGTCAGGTTCTTCAGCGTCAGCGTCCCACTCTGCTCCTTTTCCGGCGTCTTACGATCCAGGCGGCGCAGGATGGCCTTAACCCGTGCCACCAGTTCGCGCGGGTTAAACGGCTTCGTCAGGTAATCGTCTGCCCCCAGTTCCAGCCCCACGATTTTGTCGATGTCGTCATTGCGCGCAGTCAGCATGATGATGGGCACATTCGAACTGGCGCGCACGCGGCGGCAGATCTCGAAGCCGTCCATGCCCGGCAGCATCAGATCCAGCACCACCAGCCCCGGCGGATCGTTGAGGATGGTTTCCAGCGCTTCACGCCCGTCGTTCACACTGCTGACCACGAAGCCTTCCTGTTCCAGGTACATGGTGGCAAGGTCAACGATGCGCTGTTCGTCATCAACAATTAAGATGGTTTCTGCCATGTGCTTTTCATGTCCTCAATGCTGCCCACCTGTGTGCGAATTTCCGTCCGCAGATACGCCTCAACCAACTGCGCCACAACGGCGTTACCGGCAGGGGTGAGGTGCATATCATCCGTATAATACAGCGCGTTGTCGCGGTTGGCACGCAGTCCGGGCAGCAGATCAAGGCAGCGCAGCGACAGCAGCTCACACAAATCCAGCATCGCCAGCCGCGCGCTGCGGTGCTTGTCCAGCGCCGCCGTCCCCATCAGCGGCTCCGTAAGCTCCGCATACACCTCTTCGCGCGTCGGAATCATGACCACGACCAGTTGGCCGCCCCACCCGGCAGCCAGCGCCTGCGATGCTTCCAGCGCCGCGCGCGACTGCTGCATGCCGAACTGGTTGGCAGGGCGCGCCATATCCAGCGCCACCTGCTCGTAAAGCGCCCCGAATTCCAGCGTGTAATTATCGCCATACGTCACGCTGTAATGCGGGGCGTAAGCAGCCCGCTCGTCTGGGGTGCCGCTCCAAGCGCCTGTAAACAGCATTTCGCCCGCGCCAAACACCACCAGGTTGCGCCGCAGCCAGTCCAGCGGGCCGGGGTCAGGCGTCGTGCTGGTCTGCACCGCATCGGCTGCATCCGGAATCGCTTCGATATCCCCGCGCCAATTCAACAGCGCATAGTCGTCGTTAAAATCGTTGCCAAAGAACTGCCAGATCACCAGCGGGGGTTGCCACGCCGCCGCGAAATCCTGGAGCATCCGCGCGTGGCTCAGGCTTCCTGTCACCGGCTGGCTGAGGTTCACGATGCCCAGCCGCGTGGCGTCTTCCAGCAGCGTCACCCAGCACGACTCCTGCTCGGTAAAGCAGAAGCCAAATGAATCGCCCACCACCACCGCGTCCACACGGTAATCCACAGGACGGTTGCGAATGCCTATGCCAGCACCCGCCCATGGTTCAGTCGTCGTCAGCCTGAAGCTGACCGTAGCGCTGCCGTACTGCAAGCTGTTGTCAATGCCGGGGCGCAGCGCGTGGTAGTGCGCATCGTTAAGCTGCCAGGCGGGTGTCCAGCTTTCGGCGTAGGGCTGCCCGGTAGTAATCGTCCGGGCGACGACGCCGAGCTGGCCGGGCAGCGATGGCCCAAACAACCGCAGCAGCGCTTCCAGCAGCACCAGCGGCACCACCACCCCCAGCAGCACAATCGTCAGGCTTACGCGCAGCGCGGCGCGCAGGTTTCGCGGCATCCCTTTATCCTCGTCTGGCTGTTCCAGTATCCAGCCGATTGTAATGCCACCCGGCGGCCATGAACAGAGGCTGTGTGTGCCGCCCCACTACGGCGCGCTGGCCACCGCTTCGCGGAAGAAATAGTAGCGGAAGATGTCGCGCGCCAGCGGTGCCGCCACCTCGGATCCTTCTCCGGCGTCCTCCAC
>CAZQIJ010000226.1:0-7469 GCA_964592955.1 uncultured Anaerolineaceae bacterium | reverse complement strand
CCCCTATGGTGTGGTGCATGTAGAGTTGAAAAGTCAGCCACAGGTACAGCAGCCAGATCAGCACAGTGCCCACCTGCGCTAACCTTCGTGTTCTGATCATACAGGGTTCCCGATTGTTGTGTGCGCTTCAGGGGTAAGGCTGTAATCGAATAAGCCCCAGCGGTAAAGCGAGGGGCCAAACGACTTTCAGATTGATCCACTGCAATCAGGCAGTTGGCTCTTTGTAGATAACATAACGACCCATGTCATCGCCCTTGCCGATGCAGGTCACCATGTCCACCTTGAACTCGTGACCGCCAGATACCCAGCGCAGACCCTCCTGAAGCAGACCCTGCCCTACGAAGCACACGGGACGGTCTGTTTTGCGCCCCCAGCACATGGGGCAGCGCTCCAGGGTATAGATGATGCGGTCCGAGCCTTCTTCATAGACGTTAGAAATCTGGTCGGAGAACTGGTTGAAGATATTGGCCATGGCCGGCACACCAATTTTGAGCTTGGCGCTTAAGGGCAGCACTTTGAACGCCAGGTCACCCACACCTGCCAGTGCGCCGAAACCGCGCAGCGCGTCTGCGAAGGTCGCACGCCCGGCGCGCAGTGCCAGGCCGCGCCCGCCGCGTGGCCCATACATTTCTTCCAACGCGATGTTGAGCGCGGTGAAATCTGCAAAATCAAACCCTTTTTCCAGATTATCATGCGGGTAATTCCCGACAAGATTCCCCAGACCAGCGAGATTCAGAATGGCGTTGAGACCATTCGTTCCCATGATTTCTTCCATCGCTTCGATGGTGATACGAGCGAACTTGTTCGGGTAGTAGTAGCCGCTTTTCTCACGTGGTGGCATTGTGCCCGGTCCTCCAATCGGTGTGTAATCTCCGTGGTGTAATCCACATCAAGCCGGTAAAGCCGCGTTAGTCGATCAAGACATTACATTGGCAGTATAGCAAAAAAACGAGACGTTGCCCAATTCTGTTACAAGCCTGAACCGGGGGTTCAGGGGATGGCTGCATGCCCGGCGGCGCTGGCACTGCCCGTTGCATCGCGGAAGAGTTCCATGTTCAGGCTGCCGCAGGGCAGCGCTGTGCCAGTGCCTGTAAGCGTTTCGTCCTCAAGCTGCAGGATCGCATAGGTCAGGCAGATGGTTGAGGGGTCTTCCAGGCTGTCGGTAATGCCGGTTTCGTTAAGAAACAGGGTACCGTCTTCCAGAATCACGCCGACCGCGTCGGCAGACGCGCCGCCGCCATTGGCAAACTCTGCCACAGTATACCCGGTAATGCGCGCGCCGTCCTGCTCAAGTTCAAAGCGGATCACGCTGGGTACGCTGTCTCCCTCGCCGATCTGCGTGCCCGCCCACGATCCACTGACATCCGGCACGGCATAAGGACGGTTTTCCACAAACTTGACGGCGACGCTGTAGGTGCCCAGCGCATCTACCGCACCCACATACAGCAGGTAGGTTTCGGTGAGCGGCAGCGCGAAGGTGTTGATGTAAACTTCGTCCGCAGCCATCCCAGCCGACTCCGCTTCCAGGAATGTGCTGCCGCTGATGGCGATCGGCGTGTCTTCCAGGACGTGCAGCAGCACAAACGGCACAAAGCCATCGGTGCTCACGGTAACGGTGATGACATCGCCCACGCTGCCCGCCAACGCCCACACGTGCATGGGGGCTGTGTCGGTAAACGTGCCTGTAACCGTGCGCTCATAAGCCAGGGGTTGGGGTTCAGGCTGTGCGGCAGCGGTCGCGGTGGTCAGCGCCAGTGCCATCAGAAGAACTCCCAGTGCTTTCAGTTTGCCCATCGCTGTTCTCCTGCATTATCTGCGAAACGTATCGTGATCAAGCGTTAAGAAATCACCTGCAGCGGGTCTGGCTGCATCACCGGCTGCGGGATGCGCCCCTGCATGGAGTAGGGTCCCGTCCACGTGACCTGTACATCCACGAGCTGCCCTTTGCGGTCCCCTGCGGCCTCGAAGAACACCAGTTTGTTCTGCGGGGTGCGCCCGCGCCACTTGCCCTTGTGGCTGTCTTCCACCAGCACCTGCACGGTGTGGCCCAGGAATTTGCTGTTGATGTGGGCGACCACCTCGGCCTGCAGGTCTTCGAGCAGGGTGTGGCGGCGCTTTTTCTCTTCGGCGGGCACATCGTCTGCCATGCGGCGCTCGCTGACCGTGTTGGGGCGCGGGCTGTACATGGCCAGATGCGCTTTGTCCAGTTTGAGGTCGCGCAGGATGTCGTAGGTTTCCATAAACTGGGCTTCGGTTTCGCCGCAGAAGCCGACGATGATATCGGTATGGATGGCGACATCCGGGATAATGTGGCGGATTTTCTCCACCAGGCGGCGGTAATCTGCCTGGGTGTAGCCGCGTTTCATGCGTTCCAGCACGGCGTCGCTGCCTGCCTGCACCGGCACCTCGATGTGCGGCATAACGCGCGGCAGTTGCGCGACGGTGTGGAGCAGCCTGTCGTTCATCCAGTTCGGATGGCTGGTGAGGAAGCGAATGCGCTCCACACCATAATCCTCGGCGACATCGTGTACAACGTGCAGCAGGTCGGCCAGGTCTGGGCCGTCCGGGATGTCTTTGCCATAGCGGTCCACGATCTGGCCGAGCAGTGTTACCTCTTTGACGCCCTGCAGCGCCAGGCTGCGCACATGCGCGACGATTTCGCCCACGCTGCGGCTGCGCTCGATGCCGCGCCGGAACGGGATGATGCAGAATGCGCAGGCGTGCGAACAGCCATAGACTACCGGCACATGCGCGCTGACGAGGCTGCCGGCTTCGTGCAGCGGCAGAATCAGGTCACCGTCCTGGATGGCTTCGCGCTGGAGCCGCGACTCATATTCATGCGCCACAACTTCGCTTTCCCAGCCGCGATCGCGCAGGAATTCGACCATCGGGGCGGGTTCAGAAGGCGGCAGGAAGACATCGACAAACGGCAGACGCTGGCGCATATAGAGCGGGTCTTTGACGCCCACCATGCAGCCCATCACACCGATGACTTTTTCCGGGTGCTTTTCTTTGAGATGCTTTAGCAGCATGAGGCGGCCCATCGCCTTGTCTTCTGCGCTCTGGCGGACGACACAGGTATTGACGACGAGAATATCGGCATCGTCGCTGCGGCCCTCGGCCACGGCATGATGCCCCATACGCTCCAGCTCAGACGCCAAGCGCTGCGTGTCAGCGGTGTTCATCTGGCAGCCAAATGTCCAAATATGGTATTTCATGATGCGAGAATTACCTACTTATGCGAACCATGCTTATTGTAGCGAATGGACGCGAAGGCGTCAATTCGCGCGTGGCACCCGGTGCATTCGGCAACAGGCCCGAACAACACAGGCAGGTTCTGCTGCGCCTGAGGCGTTATGGCAGCCTTCGGACGGGCGTCTAGTTGGCCACTTCGCCCGCCGTAAACGTCAGCTTGCCTGCTTCTTCAACGCCCACGACGACGGTTGAACCGCGCGGAAAGGCGTCCTCGATGATGAGATTGCTGATGGGGCGCACCACCAACCGCTCGACAGCGCGCCGCAGGTGCCGCGCCCCGTTGACCTGATCGTAGCCTTTGGTCAGGATCAGATCGCGGGCTTCGTCGGTCAGTTCAAGCGTCAGCTTCTGGTCGCGCAGGCGTCTGACGAGGTCGCGCAGATGGTTATTCAGGATGGTGCGCAGCGCGTCTTTGGCGAGGTGGTGAAACGTGATCACTTCGTCGATACGGTTCAGGAATTCAGGCCTGAAGAACTCGCCCAGGTGGGTGGCATAGTCGCGCTTGCGGTCGTCACCGCTGGCGGTACCGCCGAACCCCAGCAGCGAGCGGCTGCCCTCCTGCGAGCCGATGTTGCTGGTCATGATGAACACGGAATGGCGCGCGTCTACGCGGCGGCCATGCGCATCGCTCACGCGGCCTTCGTCGAAGATCTGAAGAAAGACATCGAAGACTTCCGGCGCGGCTTTCTCCACCTCATCCAGCAGCACAACGCTGTAGGGGCGGCGGCGCAAACCATCCGTAAGCTGGCCGCCGCGATTGGCATCCTTATAGCCAGGTGGCGACCCGATGAGCCGGGCGACGGTGTGCGCGTCGTGAAATTCAGACATATCCAGGCGCAGCATGGCATCGTCGCTGCCAAAAAGCGCGCTGGCCAGCGCCCGCGCCAGCTCGGTTTTCCCCACGCCAGAAGGCCCCAGAAACAGGAAGACGCCGATGGGCCGGTTGGGGTCGCTGAGGCCAGCGCGCGCGGTTTTGATGGCCTGTGCGACGGTGATAACGGCTTCGTCCTGGCCGATCACGCGCGCGAGCAGCTCGTTTTCCAGGCTGGAGAGGCGGCGTTTTTCGTCCTGCGTAAGCTCTGCCGCCGGGATCCCGGTCCATTCTGAGAGGACGGCGGCAACATCTTCGGCGCGCACATCGTTGGCGCTGTTGTCCTCCAGGTCTGGATGATGCGTGCGGATGATCACGCGCGTACAGGCTTCGTCCAGGAGGTCGAGCGCTTTATCCGGCAGACGCCTGTCTGGCATATAGCGCACAGACATACGCACGGCGGCGCGCATGGTTTCTTCGCGGATGACCACCCCGTGATGGTTTTCGAGCCGTTCGCGCTGGTTGGCAAGGATGGCCAGCGTGTCGTCTTCGCTCGGCTCTTCGATGTCGATGGTGCGGAAGCGGCGGTCAAGCGCCGGGTCCTGGGCGATGGCGCGCCGGTATTCTTCGTGCGTGGTCGCGCCGATGCACATAATTTCCCCGCGTGCCAGCGCCGGTTTGAGGATATTGGCGGCGTCCAGATTGCTGTCGATGGTGTCGCCAGCGCCGACAATCGTGTGGATTTCGTCGATGAACACGATCACGTTACCGGCGTTCTTCACCTCTTCCACGATGCCCACGAGCCGCTCTTCAAACTGCCCGCGCAGGCTCGTCCCGGCGACCAGCGTTCCGATTTCGATCTGCACGATGCGGCGGTTAAGCAGTGTGGAGGGCGCGCTGCCGGTGGCGATGGCGTAGGCCAGCCCTTCGACGACCGCGGTCTTACCGACACCGGCATCCCCCAGCAGCAGCGGGTTGTTTTTCTTGTTGCGCGCCAGGGTACGCGCCAGCGCCCGGATTTCGCGTTCGCGCGCGATGGCGGGGGCCAGCTTGCCCTGGGTGGCCTGGGCGGTAAGGTCTCGCCCATATTTATCCAGCAGCGGGGTGGGCACGCGAACATCAGACGCAACGCGATGGCGCAGTTCGTTGGAGAGGTTAAAATCGCTGTCGGAATCCTGGAGAAAGTCGAACAGGCCGCTGTCGTCGCTGAGGTTATTCTGATGATCGTCACCGTGTTCTTCGGCGATGAGGCGCTGAAGCCACAGGTTGATATCGAAACCCATGTCGATCAGTTTGCGCACGGGGACGCCTTCCCCTTCCTGGAGCAGCGCCATAAGGAGATGCTGCTCTGTAACCACGCGCGCTTCGTCCTGCTCTGCCAGGAAGATGGCCAGCGAGAGCACCATTTCGGTGCGGGGCGTAAGCGGCAGCACGTTGTCGTGAACGCCTTCACCGGTGCCGATTTCGCGCCGGATCTCGTTGCGCACCTCGCGCGGTGTCATCCCGGCGCGGCGCAGCAGGCGGCAGGTGGGACCGTTTTCATCGCGGGTAGCGGCGATAAACAGATGCTCTGTACCAATGTAGCCGTGCCCCAACCGGCGCGCTTCTTCGGCGGCGGCGGAGAGAATCGAGGCGCAGCGTTCACGAATTTCTTTTTCGGGAATATCGGGCGAAGGTGTCACGATTTCGCTTCCTGAACAAGCTGACTGTGCGTAATTGTACTGTCTTTTCTTTCCAGTAGTATAGCAGGTTCACAGGTTGGGTGTGCAGCGGAGTTTGGGGCGTGTGGGCCAGGCAGGCGGCGCGTGCGCATCGCACAGTTTGCGAACCGGGATCTGATCCTTCAGGTTGACTGCAATTTGCCTGAACCGGTTCTGAAGAATTGTGTTTCTGGCTCGTTTCCGGTGTTATAATCAGTGAGCGTTCACGAAATAGACTCATCACGGAATGGGAAACGCCAATGGCAAGCAGCGGCACGCTCATCGGTAAGAAACTGGGTGACTATACTATCCTGGAAGTTCTCGGTCAGGGCGGTATGGCGCAGGTGTATAAGGGCTATGATGAGAGCCTGGCGCGGTATGCGGCGGTGAAGGTCATCCAGTCCGGAATGCTGCCTACCGAAGACGAAGAAGAATACCGCGAGCGCTTCCTGCGCGAAGCGCGCGCGATTGCCAAACTGAGCCACCCGAATATCGTGGGGGTATTCCAGTTTGGGAAGTACCAGGATCTGTTTTACATGGCGATGAATTTCATCGAAGGCCGTGACCTGCGGCAGGTCCTTAAGGAATATGCGCGGCGCGGCAAACGCATGTCTTCAGCGCAGATTGTGCGGATCATGCGCGATGTGGGGCAGGCGCTGGATTACGCCCATACGCAGGGGGTCATTCATCGGGACATCAAGCCATCGAACATCATGATTACTGCGGAGGGGCGCGCAGTCCTCACGGACTTTGGGCTGGCCCTGAATGCGCAGGAAGGCACCATCGGCAACACCTTTGGCAGCGTGCATTACATCGCGCCAGAGCAGGCGGTTTCGTCTGCCCAGGCAACCGGGCAAAGCGATCTGTACTCGCTGGGGGTGGTGCTGTATGAGGTGCTTACAGGGCGCGTGCCGTTTGACGATGCCTCGGCGATGAGCGTAGCGCTGAAGCACATCAGTGACCCGCCGCCGCCGCCGCGCGAGATCAACCCGCTGGTCCCCAACGATGTTGAAGCGGTGGTCATCAAGGTGCTGGACAAAGATCCCAAACGGCGCTTTACCAACTGTGCGGCGTTTGTGGTGGCGCTGGAAGCTGCGTTTTCCACATCCACCGATATGGACAGCACGGCCAACGTAGCGTTTGGCACAACGTCGGTAACGGCCTCGATTCTGTCGCGTCCCACGTCGTCCAGCAGGCCACCCACCACCCCCACCGCGCCCGCGCAGACACCGGGATTGGCAAGGCCGCACCAGGCCGAGCTCGCCGTCTCGCCAGAAATCACGCTCCCAGCAGAACCCCAGGCGCAACAGGTGGATCGCGAGGCGCGCACGCGCACCGCACTGCTGGTGGCGATTGTGCTGGTGGTGGTGAGCGTCATCATCCTGGGACTGCTGGCGAGAACTTACGGCGGGGGCGGTTTAACCGCGACCCCGGCACAGGTGGCCGTGAACGACACCCCGAACGCAACCGATGCAGCAGCGGCGGCGGGGACAGACGGCACCAGCGCGCCAACCGAAGCGCCGACAACCGTTGAGACGACACCAGCACGCACCGATGAACCCCGTGCAGACGGCACCGACCTGCCGCTGCTGGCTGCTTCTGAAGCAGTCACAGAAGATCCGGCAGAAGAACCGGCAGAAGAACCGGCAGAAGAACCGGCAGAAGAACCGGCAGAAGAACCGACAGAAGAACCGACAGAAAGC
>CAZQIJ010000225.1:0-7516 GCA_964592955.1 uncultured Anaerolineaceae bacterium | reverse complement strand
CGATCTCCCAGGCGAGGCGGTCATGGCTCCTTACGAGCTGATTGACGATCCCGACGGCGACGGCCTCCCGGACGGCGACGACGTGGACGATCTGCCGTCCCACGCGGCGCTTTCGCCCTACGAGCTGAGCCAGGACGCGGACGGCGATGGCCTCCCGGATTTCAGCGTAGGCCCGGACGATCTCCCAGGCGAGGCGGTCATGGCTCCTTACGAGCTGATTGACGATCCCGATGACGACGGCCTCCCGGACGCCGACGACGTGGACGATCTGCCGTCCCACGCGGCTGAACCACCCTTCGCCGGGATGACGGTCGAAGACTGGGCCGCGCAGACTGAGGACGAAGACGAGGGGATCTCGATGGACGACATGGCCGACATCGCCGATGATGAATCAGAAGATGAAGACGCGCCGCCGCGCGCACTGGTAGACGACAGTTTTCATACCTATGCCGACTTTGAACCGGGTGCCCCCGCGACGCGCGCCGTCCACACCGACGACGACGACGGCCTGCCGCCGCTGGATTTCCTGACCGATGTGGCCGATGAACTGGACGACTGGACGAGCGACAGCAGCGCCTTCCCGCCCATGCTCGACCTGCTGGAGGATGAAGACGACGAAACCGAACCAGCCCCCGCGGCCACCGGCGCGCAGTGGACAACCGATCCCCAGGCCACCGAGGTTTTCGAGGGCAATGTCGTGCGGTTCGCAGCCGCAGATACCATGATGATCCGCCGCGACGATACCGGCGAGATGGTGCAGTACCGGCTGTGGGGCATCCAGGCCCCGAAGATCACCGAACCCTTCGGACGCGAATCCGTGGAGTTTGCGGCAGATTTCGTCCAGGGGCGCATGGTGCGCTTTGAGGTGCGCGCCACCTTCCGCAGCGGCGAACGGCTCGCGGGCTGGCTGATCGCCGAAAACGAGGTGCTGAACGTCGCCCTGGTTCAGAACGGGCTGGCGCGCTGGTACAAGGAACTCTTTCCGAACGAACACCTGCTGGAAGACATCGAACAGCAGGCACGCTCTGGCCGTCGCGGGCTGTGGTCATAACGACACCCTGCCGCCCGCACAGCCATTAACCGTAGGGGCATGCCCCTTATCGATCATTCGCAGCACACGAGCAGTAAAAATCCATGCCAGGAATCGCGCAGCGTGTCGCCACCGGCGGCACGAACATTTTCAGTGAAATCAATGACCTTGCCCTGCATCACGACGCCATCAACCTGGGCCAGGGACGGCCAGACTTTGCGCCGCTGCCCCGCATTCTCGCGCCCGTTATCGACGCGCTGCAGGCCGGTCAGCAGTACAACCAGTATCCGTCTGGCCTGGGTTCGCCGAACCTGCGCCGCGCCATCGCGCAGCATGCCGCCCGCTTCTATAACCTGGAACTGGACGCGCTTAACGGCATCGTCGTCACCGCCGGGGCCACCGAAGGCGTGTTCGTCGCGCTCATGGCGCTGGTTAATCCCGGCGATGAAGTCATCGTCATCGAGCCGTTTTTCGATAGCTATGTGCCAAACATCCAGTGGGCGGGGGGCGTGCCGGTTTATGTGCCGCTGCACCCCCCACACTGGACGCTCGATCCCGGCCAGCTTCGGGCCGCCTTCACGCCGCGCACCCGCGCCCTCATCTGGAACGCGCCGCACAACCCCACCGGGCGCGTGTTCAGCCGCGCAGAGCTGGACGAAGTGGCGGCGCTGTGCATCGCGCACGATGTCGCCGTGATCGCCGATGAAGTGTATGAGCACCTCACGTTTGGCGCGCCCCATATCCCCATCGCCACGCTGCCGGGCATGTTGGAGCGCACCGTCACCGTTTCCAGCGCCGGGAAGACCTTCAGCATCACCGGCTGGAAGGTCGGCTGGGTTTCGGGCCCGCCCGCCCTGATGACCGGCGTGTGGCGCATCCACCAGTACACCACGTTCGCGGTCAATGCCCCGGCGCAGGAAGGCGTGGCCGCAGCCCTGGCGCTGCCGGGCGATTACTTCGAGGAATTCCAGGCCATGTATGCCGCCCGGCGTGACCTGCTCATGCAGGGGATCGCGGCGGGTGGGCTGCGTGCCGCCGCGCCCCAGGGCACCTACTTCGTGATGGCAGATTTCTCCCAGGTCTTCGACGGCGACGATATGGCCTTTGCCCGCTATCTGGCCACCGAAATCGGCGTCGCCTGCATCCCGCCCGGCCCATTCTACAGCGACCCGCACAAGGCCATGGCCAGCAAACACGCGCGCTTCGCCTTCTGTAAGGGGGAAGACACGCTTCAGCGCGCCGCCGAACGTCTGGCGCGCCTGCGGCGGTAAGCGCGCCTGGCTGCGATGTTGCGAAATGCTTATGGTCTGGCGGCGCGCATTGGGTACAATACGCACAGATCAACATCCATGAGAAACCGCCATGCAGGATACATTTGCTTTTATTATTCACCCCATCCAGATCAAGAAGGATGCAGCGCGTAAATTCCCCATTGCCAATCTTCTGACCGACGCGCAGATCAACACGCTCTCGCGCTTCTTCCCGCCGCTCTATATCTCAGAAATCACCGGCGTGCGCTCCGTCGCCACTGGCAACGAGGTCAAAGGCTGGTTTATCGCCGTGCCCTTCACCCCGCCCACCATGCTCGCGCTCCCGGTCGAAACCGTCTACCGTAAGGTGGTCGCCTGCGGGCACAAGGCAGAAAAACTGGGCGCGCGCATTCTGGGGCTTGGCGCATATACCTCGGTGGTGGGCGATGCCGGCCTCACCATCGCCCAGCGCCTTGAGATCCCGGTGACCACCGGCGACAGCTACACCGTGATGATGGCGGTTGAGGCCATCCGCGCCGCGGCCCAGGTGATGGGCATCAACATCCGCGCCGCGCATGTGGCGGTGGTGGGTGCCACCGGGGCCATCGGCAAAACCTGCGCAGAAATCCTCGCCAGCGAAGCCGGGACGCTCACCCTGGTGGGGCGGCGTACAGACGCGCTGGATGCGGTGCGCGAACGCTGCCAGGGGTTGGGGGCAGTGGTGCGCGTGAGTGTGGATATGAACGCCATCTATCCCGCTGACCTCATCCTGACCGTGACCAGCGCCGTCCATGCCGTAATCGAACCGCGCCACCTGAAGCCGGGCGCGGTGGTGTGCGATGTGGCGCGCCCCCGCGATGTGTCGCGCGCGGTGGCAGCAGAACGTGACGATGTGCTGGTCATCGAAGGCGGCATGGTGGAGGTCCCCGGCCCGGTCGATTTCCATTTCGATTTTGGCTTCCCGCCCGGCAAAGCCTTCGCGTGTATGGCAGAGACGATGGCGCTGGCGCTGGAAGGCCGCTATGAGGATTTCGTCGGCAAAGACATCAGCGCAGACGATGCGCGCGCAATCGGGGCCATGGCCGCCCGGCACGGCTTCCGTCTCTCTGGCTTTCGCAGCTTCGAGCATCCGGTAACAGACGCGCAGATTGCCGCCGTCCGCGAGCGCGCGCAGGCCAACCTGAAAACCTGGGTGGATCACAGCGCCGTGCGCAGTTAGGTACCAAAAGGGCGATTTACATACATAAAGCACGTTCCAGCAGGCACACAGCGAACTTCGCCCCCTGAATTGTCTGAGTCGCCTGAATCCCCTTCGCCCCTCAGTGGCAGAAGGGGGCAGGGGGATGAGGGGCAGCGCAAAACCCCACACAACTTGCCTGAGGAGTCACGTCAGTTTCTCGTTTACCTACACGAACCGTCGAGGAGCATACCGAGGAGCATACCGAGGAGTATACCCATGAAGAAGGTTGTTATTCCAGATCGCACCACCCTTAGCCCGCAGCAGATCCGCGCGGAACAGATGGTTTCGTCCAAACGCGGCACCTGGTTCATCCTGAACGTCCTGTCGCGCATCGACCCGCTGCTGATGCGGCTTTCCGGCGGGCGCATCAACAGCCTCACATTAGCGGGCGTCAAAATTCTGCTGCTTAGCACAACGGGCGCGAAAAGCGGGCTTAAGCGCAGTGTGGCGCTTGTCTATTTCACGGATGGCGAGCGCGTGGTACTCATCGGCTCTAACGGCGGCGAACCCAAACACCCCGCCTGGATTCACAACCTGCGCGCCAACCCGAACGCCGAAATCCTCGTCGATGGCGAGACGATCCCGGTCCTGGCGCACGAGGCAGACGGTGAAGAACGCGAACGCCTGTGGGCGATGGCGGTGCGCATGTATAACGGGTATGCAGTCTACCAGGAGCGCACCGGTCCGCGGCGCATTCCGGTGATGGTGCTCACCCCGCAGGGCGCACACAGCCCAGACGGGACACCCCATGCCTGAAATCCTGACATGGGCCGGGTTTGACGCCCTGAAGCTCGAAGACGACGCCGCGCGCGTGGTGGTGATCCCGCAACTGGGCGCGAAAATCGTCTCGCTCTACGACAAGCGCGCTGGCCGCGAATGGCTCATCCCCCCCGCGCGGCCCCTGCGCCGCCCGCCTTCCGCCGCGACCTTCACCGAATGCGACGTGAGCGGCTGGGACGAGATGTTTCCCACCATCGACGCCTGCGCCTATCCCGCGCCAGGACGCAGCCAGGGCGCGCCCCTGCCAGATCATGGCGAGGTGTGGCGGCTCCCCTGGACCGCTGAAACACCACACACCGCTGACCCGGACGCCGCCGACTCGATCACGCTGGCGGTGCGCGGGCGCGTGCTGCCCGCCGTGCTGCGCCGCCGCATCTCGCTGCCGCAGCCGGGTGTCGTCCGGTTCGCCTACCGCGCCACGAACCCCACCGACGAAGACCTCATCTTCCTGTGGGCGGCGCATCCGCTGCTGGCCGTCACCCCCCACACCGAAATCCTGCTGGCGGCAGAGATGATGATTCAGGCCAGCGACACGCCCACGCTGCCCGGCAAAGGCGCGCTGCTCACGTGGCCCGTCCACGACGGACACCGGCTCGATCGCGTGGGGACCTCCGGCACAGACCGCAAGCTCTACGCCCCGCCAGACGAACCGCTGTCCTGGGTGGTGCTGCACGAGCCGGGCGCGTCGCTGCGCCTGGAATGGTCTGCGGCGGAACTGCCCTATATGGGGCTGTGGGTGAGCGAAGGCGTCTATACCCCGCACCGCACCGCCGCGCCAGAGCCTTCCAACGGGTATTACGACAGCCTCGCCCTGGCCTGGGAGAACCGCCGTTATACCACGCTGAAGGCAGGCGAAGCGCTGAACTGGGCGCTCACGGCCCGCTTCGCCAGCCCCTGATCAGGCAGCGGGCAGCGCCGCGCAGCCCTCAGGCACACTGAGGCCACGCGGCATGCGGTTTCATCCGCTCAGCACGGAACGGTCGCCATGTGGCTGATCATCCGTGCTGACGGCGTGGCCGATTTCCATCATCTGCTTAAACCGGCGCAGATCGTTCTCCACCTGCACAGACGGTTCTTCGCCCAACAGGCGCGCAATGGCCGCCCCCAGCGCCCCGGCAGGCGGCACATATTCCAGCGTCACGCGCACTTCTGTGCCGCGATTCCCCGGCGCGGGCGAGAAACGCACCGATCCAGCGTTCGCAATGTCAGCGTTGGCCAGCGACCGCCAGCCAATCACCTCGTTCGGCACCTCGTTGATGATTTCCGCATCCCAGGCCACCGTCATCCCGGCTGGCGCTTTCGCCACCCAGTGCGAATGCACACTGTCCTGCACCGTCACAGACTCCAGGTGAGACATCACGCGCGGCAGGTTCTCGAAATTGCGCCAGTAGGTGTACAGCGCTTCTGCCGGGCGGTTGATGGTAACAGCTTTCTCCACATGAATCCCCTGCTGGTGCGGCACCGCCACATTGCCCTTGTTCGTGGCCACGGCAGAGCTGTACCCCAGCTTCTTATACAGCGCGTCTTGCCCCAGCGCACCGCGATAAATCAGCACGCCGCCCATCAGCGCCAGCCATGCGCCGCGCGCGCCCCGGCTCAGGCCAAATACCACCATCACCGCCCCGGCCAGCAGCGACAGGTTGCGGTCGGTCTGCCCCACATTGATGGGGCTTACCGCGCGCGCATCGTCTGGCGCGTGGTGGTTCATCAGGTTCATGCGTTTCGGTTTCGGTTGGTACTGCATGGTTTATGCTCCTTTTGTGTGTGTCGTCACAGTCTCGTCACGCTATCGTCACGCCTGCATGGACGGGTCGAAGACCACGCGCAGGCATTCATCCACTTTGTGCTTGAAGATCTCGTACCCTTCCTGGGCCTGTTCCAGCGCCATGCGGTGCGTGATGACACGCGCCGGTTCGATCTCCCCGTTGGCCACGCGCTGCATAAGCTGCGGCATATAGCGCTGGCCGTGCTGCTGGCCCATGCGCAGCGTCAGCGCCTTGTTGAAGGCCGCCCCCATCGGGATCTTATCGATCAGGCCAGCGAAAACACCGATCACAGACACCGTGCCGCCCTTCTTGCAGGCCTGGATCGCGGCGCGCAGCGCGTGCGGGCGTCCCGTTTCCAGCCGCAGGGTCTGCTTCACCCGGTCATACATCCCCGGCAAACCCGGCGCGTGCGCTTCCATACCCACCGCTTCGATGCAGGCATCTGGCCCGCGCCCCGCCGTGATCTCTTTCAGCGCCTCCACGATATCGACTTCCTCGTAATTCAGCACGTGCGACGCGTGGCCGAACGCGCTCGCCGCGCGCATCCGCCCCGGAAACCGGTCGATGGCCACCACGCGCTCTGCCCCCAGCATATAGGCGCTGCGCATGGCAAACAGCCCCACCGCGCCAGCGCCCCACACCGCCACCGTATCCCCCGGCTGAATGCTGCAAAAATCGGCGGCCTGGAATCCCGTAGGGAACGCGTCTGAGACGAACAGCGCGTTTTCGTAGCTCACGCCGTCCGGGATCTTCACCGCGCCGAAATCTGCAAACGGCACGCGGATGTATTCGGCGTGAGAACCGGCATACCCGCCAAACAGGTGCGAATAGCCGAAGATGCCGGCACCGGCATAGCCAAACGCCAGTTCTTCCTGCCACGCGCCCAGGTTGGAGTTGTCGCACAGCGACCACTGGTCCGTTTCGCAGTAATGGCAGTGCCCACAGCCGATGATCGAACACACCACCACGCGATCGCCCACCGCATGTTGGGTCACGTCGCGCCCCACCGCCACCACTTCGCCCACAAATTCATGGCCGATGATGTCGCCCGGCTGCATCGTCGGGATGTAACCATCGTACAGGTGCAGGTCAGAGCCGCACGTGGACGAAAGCGCCACCTTCACGATGATGTCGGTCGGGTCCTGGATGGTGGGATCGGGCACATTTTCAACCGAGACCACCAGCGGCCTCTGCCAGCAGACTGCTCTCACCGATCTTCCTCCTTACATGCTTACATGACTCAATAATGCCAGTTGTAATGTTGTGACGTGAGATGAGTCCGGGAATTGAGTCAGTGAGCCATGAGAACATGCGCCCTAACGGGTTCGGTGGGGAAGTCGTTTCCTGTAGGTGTGTTCAGAAACAGGGGCAAACCCACACCTACGCCCAGGGTGGCTAGCGAACGGCGCGCGTGTCGTCCCGAAGTGCGCCGCTGGCAGACGCGCTGCTC
>CAZQIJ010000224.1:0-7526 GCA_964592955.1 uncultured Anaerolineaceae bacterium | reverse complement strand
ATGCTGTCCAGCGGGGCGTCGGCAGCGGCGGGGTCGCGGCCCATCACAAACGGCGTCTTGCTTACGTGCCACACCTGCCCCACCTGCGCTTCGGCGTTCAGCACGGTCAGGCGGCCTTTGATGAACTGCTCTGCATCGATGACGGTATCATCGCTGACGACGGGTTCTTCGCCCACTTTGGGGCCGATCTGGGCGTGGGTGACGATGAACTGAAGTTCGGTATTCTGCCCCAGGCGCAGCCGCACCAGCTTACCGGCCTCCACAGGATAGGGCTGCATGATGCGGCGGTCATCCACAAAGGTGCCGGTGGGCGATTTTTCATCCCAGATGTAATAGCGGTCGTTGTTATAGAGGATGAAGGCGTGATTGGGCGCGACCTGGGAGTCGTCATTAAACGCCAGATGGCTGCGGTTCTTCTGCTCTGGGGTATCGCGGCCAATGCGAAACGGCGATGTGGTAATGGTCCATTCGTGTTTGCCCGTCATGCCGGGGGAGCGCACCAGGATCAGCTTGGCGTTGGCCAGGGTGATGGCCTGGGTATTCATGGGCTTCTCTGAGAACGTCCCCTGCCCTGGCGCGTCGTTGATGTGGAGGAATTCCTTGAGGTCGAGCGGGGCTGGCGGCTGGGCAGCCGGGCCGGGCATGTGGAAGAAGCCGGTTTCGGACGGCGTGGTGGTGCGTATGGCGCGATCCAGGGCGCGGGCGAAATCGCTGACGTAGTCGTAGCGTTCGCCGGGGGTCTTGGCCATGGCCTTCGCCAGAATGGTATTGAGTTCCGGGGAGATCTCCGGGCGGTATTTGCGCAGATCCGGCACGGGGTCTTTGAGATGCATCTGCATGAGCGTGAGCATAGACTCTGCCATGAAGGGCAGCGTTCCCGTGAGCAGTTGAAAGACGATGACGGCCAGCGAGTACTGGTCTGCCGCCGGGGAAACCACCTCGCTCTGCCACTGTTCCGGTGCCATAAAGAGCGGGGTGCCGATGGTCATCTGTGATGCGCGATGCAGGGTGGTTACGTTGATGAGCTTGGCGATACCAAAATCCACGACGTAGGGGTTGTTGTCCTGGTCGAAAAGGATATTTTTGGGTTTGACATCGCGGTGAATGACGCCGCGTGCGTGGGCATGGTCGAGCGCGCGGGCGACGGTGTTGGTGATGCGTGCCACTTCAAACACCGACTGCAGCGCGGTGCCGTGCGCGTCCCGGTGCATGATACGCTCTGCCAGCGACCCATTGGAGAGCAGACGCATGACAATGTAGGAGATGGTGGTTCCGTCCACGTCCTGCACGCCGAAATCATAGACGGGCACGATGTTGACGTGTTCGAGTTTGGCAATGGTGCGCGCTTCGCGTTTGAAGCGCTCGACATAATCTTCGGACTGCGACAGTGTGGTATCGAGCACCTTCACGGCGACCTCGCGGCCCAGGTCTTCCTGGAACGCGCGGTAGACCACGCCCATACCCCCTTCGCCCACAAGCGTATCAAGTTTATATTTGCCCAGCAGCACGCCGGATAAATCTGACCCTTTGACCATACCTGGATTCTTGCCCTGTGGTTGCGGTTTTCCTTAGTATAGTGAGGTTTCGGCGGGGACGCCATAGACGGATGGCAGCAGTGCGCAAATCCGCCGGGGGCGGCGTATGGCGAACGCCGCCCCGCACGCCCTGGCGCTACAGGCCCAGCAGCGCGGTGGCGATGCTGAGGTAGATGAACAGCCCGGTCGCGTCTACCAGCGTGGTGATCATGGGTGCAGAGACAACCGCCGGATCGATGTTGAGGCGCTTGGCGACCAGGGGGATGAGCGAGGCGATCGTGTTTGCCCAGGTACACACCACCAGCACAGTGACGCCAACAATGATGGCGATCTGGGAGTCGTTATCCCACAGGTAGGCGCGGAAACCGGCGACCAGGCCGAGCATGGTGCCCAGCAGCGCACCGCTGACGATTTCGCGGCGCAGCACGCGCAAGGTATCCCGAAACTGAACGTCACCCACCGCCAGCCCGCGAATGATGGTGGAAACGGTTTGCGCGCCAGCGTTGCCGCCGGTGCCGATGAGCAGGGGGATATAGAACGAGAGCGCGACCACCGCGGCCAACTGCTGGTCGAAGACGCGCAGCACATTGCCCGTAAAGGTATCTGCCAAAAAGAGCAGCAGCAGCCACACGAAGCGCGTGCGGATCACACGCAGGATGGGGATGGTGAAATAGGGTTGGTCGTTGGCGTCGCCCGCCACACCGCCAAAGCGCAGAAGGTCTTCGGTGTTTTCCTGCGCCAGCACGTCGATGGCGTCATCGACAGTGATGATGCCGAGCATTCGGCCATCTTCGCTGACGACCGGCAACGCGAGCAGGTCATAGCGGCCCAGCAGACGGGCGGCTTTTTCCTGGTCTACATCCGGCGTGATGCTGATGACCTCGGTGGTCATGATGTCGCTGACGCGCTGGTCTGGGCGCATGTTGATGAGTTCGCGCACAGAGCACACGCCTTCCAGCCGACTGCCGCCGTTGAGCACATACACGTCGTGCAGGGTTTCGACCTTGCTATCGACACGGCGCAGGTGCGCCAGCGCTTCGTCATTGGTCAGGTTTTTGTCGATGCGCACAAATTTACGCACCATCAGGCGGCCCGCGCTTTGCGGCGGGAAGTCCAGCAGGCCAGAGATCTCTGCCACCACTTCAGAAGGCAGCATGACGAGCAGCTCGTCGCGGCGGCCCGGCACGTCCTCGGCCAGGATTTCGGCCACATCGTCCATGGGCATCCGCGAAAGCAGGTCAATAATCTGCGCGTCTGGCAGGTTATCCAGCAGGTGGCGGGTGGCAAAAGTCCCCAGTTCATCGAGGACTTCAGCGGCCAGATCCGGGTCAAGCAGTTGGAAGACGGTGAGGCGTTCGTGTTCGTCCAGGCGTTCGAGCACGTCGGCCACATCAACGGCATACTGCGCGTCCAGCAGCGCGCGCAGCTTTTCGGCGTCCACAGTTTCGATGTCCAGCGCTGCATCCACCAGTTCGCTGAGATTATCAAGCTTAAAGACAGCCATAGCTGGCACTCCCTTTCCAGGTGTACGGTAAAACGGATATACGGTTGTTGGAAAAGGTGCAGTCATGCGACCGGGCAATGTGCCTCAGGCGAGGCTGGGCGGCTGCGGCGCGGGTCTCCCGGTGCGGTCAGTGGCGCGGTGCTAAAGGCGCGGCGCGGCGGCTGAGGGGAAGACTTCGCTGCGGCAGTCGCCCCCGGTTGAGGGCGGCACTTTCTCGCAGGTTTGGTGATCGTCCATCGTTCTGTTGAGATCCTTAGGCTCATTCGAGCTGTGTAAAGCTTACACCAGAACCGCGATTGCGCAATGCCCCAAAAAACGGCGCGGCGCTGTGCATCCCGGCGCGGGGCCAGCTTAACTGTACCGTGCTGCTGATTGTGCAAACGCCCTGCCCTGACCTGCAATGACCCCTTGCGCACTTTTGAAAACTGACGTAGAATCTATACACTAGGCGCTGTGGGCTGCGTGACCGGTCAGGTGTGGGCACACAGGTTCAAGCACCAGCAGATCGCAGCGGATGGGTAACACCAGCCCGGCGGCATGCAGCCAGCACAACCTCGTCTCGGTAGAAGCTCCACCAGCAAGGACGGCGGATTATGGGTTTTAACATCGCTAACGGAGTCCTTCACCGCTTCCTGTGATCGCGCTGTGAGGGACGTTCACAGCAGTCTGCCATTGGCAGTTTCGGAAACGCCTGCATTGATGCGCGACGGCGTTCTACGCAGGCATCTGGCCAGGCCCTAACCCCTGGCACACGTCACCCGATCACAGTCTTATAACAACCCTGATGAAAACAGGAGCACAACCCATGCACCCGGAAAACCGTTACCAGTGGCGCGCCAGCGCAGGCGCGACCCTTGCCTTTGAGGAACGCGTGCCGAAGGCGACCGTTGAGACGATTGACAATCACATTTATTTTTATGCAGATGTGGACAGCGACCGCTGCCTGACGTTAATTCGCGCCATCCGGGAAAAGGACGCCGAGCTGCGGTCTGAGTATTATTCGCGCGGGCTGGATGGCATGCCCATGACCCCGATCTGGCTGCACATCCATTCGTATGGCGGCAGCCTGTTCACGGCGCTGAGTGTGGCCGACCAGATCAAGAGGATTCAGTCCCCGGTATACTCGATCATCGAGGGGATCTGCGCCAGCGCTGCGACGCTGCTGGCGATGGCCTGCACCAGGCGCTACATGCTGCCGATGAGCTTCATGCTCATCCACCAGCTTTCCAGCATGATGTGGGGCACGCACGAGCAGTTCAAGGACGAACTGCATGTGCAGAACAAGCTCATGGAGCGCCTGGTGGAGTTCTATACCCGGCATTCGGCGGTGACGGCAGAGCAGATCCGCACGATGCTGCTGCGGGATTACTGGCTGGATGCTGAGGAATGTGTGAAGCTGAAGCTGGTGGACGAAATCCAGCGCTAACGGCTGGCGCGTGCGGCTTCGCGTGCGGCTGGCGCAGAAAGGCGCAGGGGAGGGATCCGACACCGATCCCTCCCCTGCTGTCCAAGCGCGTGGAAAATAGAGCTTCAGTTGTGGTGACCGGCAGAACCTGGGGAGACGGTACCAGTTGTTTGTGACCGGCAGGATCGGCGTTGCACCACGCGCATTAGAACCGTCGCAAAGTACCGCACCAAATAATTCCAATCTCCATCAGCATAACCTAAAGATGAGAATAGGATAAGTGACAGGTATCCCGTGCGGGCATGAGGCCGTAACCGATTACAAGGTGACAAATGTCTGCAACGGTCTTAATCAAGCCATAAACTGCGCAGGCTATAGTGGTAAGATCTATGCTAACAGCGGATATGACCGATTATGGAGGTGCCGAATGGCGGACTGGAAAGAACAGCTCAACCTGATCATTCAGAACCACGAAGCGAAGAAGCGAACTGAAAGCGAACACCAGGCGCAGCAATTGAGCCAGGTGGAGCGGTTCATCAATGATGTGGCGCTGGCGGCTTTTAAATCGCTGGCGGGCGAACTTGAGAAACATGGCAGAAAGACGGAAATCAGCATTATGTCCAGCGGCGCAACGCTGTGGGTGCGCCCGATGCCAGACGAAGACGAATTCTCGTATGGGGTTGAGATCCGCAACGGGCTGGTGATCCCCTACACGCAGCGTGAAGATTCCCGCACCAAGCAGGTGTTTCGCGGTGAGGGGTATATTTATGGCGATGTGAAGGACCGCATCGAAAAGCTGACGCCAGAGGATCTGATCCGCGATTTTCTGGAGGAATACACGCGTTTTTTACGCTAACCGCCGGGACCACAACCGGCGGAGATTCGTGAGATATTTCACACAACACTCATGAAATCTCGCTTGAGCCTTAACGCGTTCACGATTACCCTGAAAGCAGGGGTAATACCCTGGACGATGCTGTTGGACAATCGATTGCTGCGCTGTTCGCCCTTTCCCCGCCGCTGTGCGGCCAGGCGAGGGGGATGAAGGCAAGCGTGGCCAACAGTATGCTGAACGAACGTGAAACGTGCCAGGCACGGGGAGTTTGAAGTGTCAGTAAGCCTCAGCTTCCACCAGGATCATATGCTGCGCGATGCGATTTCGGTGTTTCTGGAACAGGACTGGCATGTGGGAAGCCAGCTTACCAGGATGGTTCAACTGGAGAAACCGAGGTGCATGGCGCACCGGACGGCGGCACTGCTGATGGTATTCATGGGGATATTCGGTACAGTGCTGGTTATTCTGAACAAAGTGCGGTGCGCCAAAGAGCGCGTCACCGTTCTCCTGCGGTCGGATGGTACACTTGAACTGCTGGGAAACCGGCAGCAGATCGTTACGGCAGACCCGCGCGAACTGGCCCCTGTGGCGGCTTCGGTGCAGGGCGCTATCGGATGGGGGGAAATCGTGGTGCTCAGCCTGCTGGCGAATACGGGATTTATGATTCTGATGCAGGCCGCACGCTAACCCCAACAGGTGAGACAAGAACAGACGCCCGGCAGCGTGTAAGGCCGGGCGTTTATTTTTATGATGCCCCAGGCATGGGCGTTGCGGCACCTGGTACCGGGATGCTGTGTTTTGCGCAAATGGAGCGGCAAAGTTATACTGCCTAGCAAGAAGAAGGCCGCAGGTTTTGATTCCTTCTGCGTAAAGGGGCAAGTATCGTGACTTACAGCAGACGTGCTTTACTGGGGTTGTGCATCGTCATCCTGTGGATGATGGTTTCGATGCTGCCTGCATCGTCCGCCGCGCTGGCGCAGGATGAGGCAGCAGACCCGACCGAGGTCATCATCAATTACCCGGAAGCGCTGGGGGGCGAAAACCAGCCACAAACGCTGAACCTGTATTTTAATGTCGTCAACCGTCAGGGGCAGGCCGTGACCATAGGCCCACCCGACGTGGAGAGCGCGATTATCACGGTGGGCACAAACCAGTATCCGGCGACGATTAATGTGCCAGATAATCCGTTGTATGTGGCACTGATCCTGGATACGAGCGGGAGCATGACCCCGGCACAGAACCAGATGCGCGAAGCAGCCATCACCGCCATTCAGACCGCACCACCCGAAACCAATTTCGCGATCTATGCATTTAACGAAACCGTGACGCGCGTTGTGGACTTCACCAGCGACGACGGCCAACTGATTAACGCCATCGCGTCGATCACAAAGTTTACGGGTGGCACGTGTATGTTCCATGCGACGGTGGAAGCGCTGAATGCCCTGCGCGGCAGCACCCCGCCGAATGCGCGGCGCGCCGTGATTCTGTTCACCGACGGGCGCGACGAGCTGATCAGCGGGGGCGAGCTTGACCCGTGCAGTGCCGAACTCTACAACCAGGATATCGACAGCGTGCTGGATCTGGCAGGGGCTGACGAGTTTCTGGTACCCGTACACACCATCGGGCTGCGCGGGGGGCCAGCGG
Source organism: uncultured Anaerolineaceae bacterium (assembly GCA_964592955.1). GTDB lineage: Bacteria > Chloroflexota > Anaerolineae > Aggregatilineales > Phototrophicaceae > CAZQIJ01. Next base: position 603 of record CAZQIJ010000224.1, on the reverse strand, counting down.
TGGCGGAATTTGACCTGCGCAACATGTCTGATGCGACAGGCGGGTTCTTTACGGCGGGCGCGCTGACCGAACTGAGCGACCTGTTCCGGGAGATCGGCGACGCGCTCAACAGCCAGCGCGTGGCCAGCGCGACGATCTGCGAGCCAGACGGCACCAAGGACGCATCGCTGCTGCTGACGGTGCGGGGCAGCGACCCGCTGCAGCCGGACGTGGCGCGCTTTGAACTGGCGACAAGCTGCACGCCGCCGACCGCGACACCTGCCGCCGAGCTGGTGATTGACACCATCAGCTATGATGCGGCGCTGGAGACGATGAGTTTTGAACTGGCGCGCGGGGGCACCGAAGAAGTGGCCAGTTACCGCGTGCGGGTGGAATATAAAGAGTCAGGCATCCGGGTGCTGGAAGAAGTTTTTCCGGGTTCGGCCTCGGCGGTCAGCATCGATACCACCAGCATTCGCGGGGACGAACCGCTGACGGTAGAGATCACGGCACTGAATGCCGAGGGGCAGGCGCTGGCCAGCCTGACCACAACGCGCGAGACGGAAATCGTGCGGCCCACACCCACCCCCAGCCCCACCACCCCCATCACCGATACACCCGTGC
>CAZQIJ010000223.1:0-7531 GCA_964592955.1 uncultured Anaerolineaceae bacterium | reverse complement strand
GTTCAGGCCGTTACGCGGCATCATGACGCCCAGGCAGTTGGGGCCAATGATGCGCATTTTGCCCTGCGCAATCTCCATGATCTGACGTTCCAGTTCCGCGCCTTCCGGGCCGGTTTCCTTAAAGCCAGCAGAGATGATCACTGCCCCCTGCACACCCAGTTCCACACATTCCTGTACCAACCCCGGAACCGACTTTGCGGGCGTGACGATGATGGCACAATCGACTTTTTCCGGCACATCCTTGATCGTTGGGTAGGCGCGGATCCCTAAGACGCTGGAGCGGGTGGGGTTCACGGGAAACACCGTTCCACCGAAAGGATTGCTGATCAAATTCCACAGAATCGTACGCCCGACGCTGCCCTGTTTTTCGGTGGCACCAATCACCGCGATATTGGTCGGCTTGAGGAGGGCGTCGAGTTCATGCCGCTCACTGGACATTGTGTAGGACACTGCCGTGGATACTTTTTCAACCATAACGAAACTCCTTCTGAACATCGGCTTGCAGTTACACACCGCGCTGCCGATGCGAATACCATGATTCGATTAAAACCAAACAAACCCTGAAAATAAAGAGAACCTCTCTTAATGTTTCGTTTCTGTTGAACAACCTGCGCTGCGGGCAATGCGCGTGCCAGCAGCAGGGCAGAGTCTAATGCGAAGAGGACACGGTGAGAATGCGCAATTCGGTGTAGCCAGTTTCCGAATCCAGCTCACGGCGAAATTCCATGCCTGGCATCGCGCCGATCACAATTTCGGCAGTGGTGTGAATACGAGAACCGTCAGTAAGGTGACCGCCCCGGGTGACGCCGGAGTCATCAGAGATGGCGAGGTGCAGGTGCACGCCGGTGGGGCACAGCGTGCCGACCAGCGAGACGATCTCGAATTTGCCTTCGGTAATGGTCGGCGTATGCTGCCCACTGTAACGCATGACAGCACGTTCCAGGCTGCCTACACATGTTAAGATGAACCCGGCCTGAAGGGTATTTTCCTCTGTGAACCGGATGAGTTCCTGCCTCAAATCCTGGTGCGGTCGCAGCCGCAGCGCGAAGACCTGCATTGTGTGCCTTTCCGTTTGGACCTGATGCGGTCACGCAGGGCCACCGCGTTTACCGCTTACAGCATTATGGCCGGCACAACAGCCAGCGACACCCCGGCATGGCAAGCACGAACAGCGAGGTGCAGAAGGTTGTACCTTGCCCTCATGATAGCGTAATTTTGCACGCCGAATGTCCGCATTTTGCGGTAAATCGTCATATATTTTGCGCTTGTCCACTGTGACATCTGTGTGATCAATGTAATGCGAATCGTATGATTTATCCTTAATCGATCATGATGCATTCGTTAACGATGCTCACATCCAACAGGTAGAGGATGTGTGCAGATGAAGGTACTGCCTGTGGGCTCGCGCTTAAGACCACTCTCAGAGACAGCCAACCCTGTCTCTGAGTTTCTCCCGCATTGAACTATTGACAAGCCCAGGTAACGCGGCTACAATGGCGTTCAGATTTCGGGCCTATAGCTCAGTTGGGAGAGCGCTTCAATGGCATTGAAGAGGTCAAGAGTTCGAGTCTCTTTAGGTCCACTGGCAAGCTGAACCCCTTCGTCACCCCGACTGATGAAGGGGTTTTTCGTCTATGCACTGCCTTTTCTGATTTTTGAAAGGTTTTCTGCTGTGACCAAGCAAAAGCAAACGATAGTGGATGAGATCGTCAATGGTATCCGCCAAATCCTGGACGATTTTGACCGTATTCTCAATCCTGAAAAGCGTCGTAAGCCAGCGCGCGTACCGGTACCGGTACGGTCACGCCCAGAACAGCAAAGGCCGTATGACGATACCGCTTATGGAAACCCGGACCGCTATCAGCGCTGACGGCACGCACTGCCCCGGCACAAACTTCTGCTTTCAATGATGTCTGAAATCGTCTACAATGTTGGGAGGTGTTCGGTGAACACCGCTTTTCGTTTTCGGTAGGAGTTGGATATGAGTGCAGGTTACAACCCCAGGGCGATGGAGGTCGTCCGCTCTTCTCTTATCGGCGGCAGATAAGCCGCGCCCCACCCCCATCGTCTCTACTCGCAACGTTGGTACAATTATCCATGCATGAGTAAAGGAGAGACGAGAAACACATGACCGAGCAATACAATCCACAGGAAATTGAACCGCGCTGGCAGGAGCGCTGGGACGAGGACGCCCTGTACCGGTCTGAGGTGGACTGGAACAAACCCAAACATTACGCGCTGACGATGCTGCCGTACCCCAGCGGTGATCTGCATATTGGGCATTGGTTTGCGATGACGCCATCCGATGCGCGCGCACGTTTTATGCGTATGCGCGGGTACAATGTACTGTTCCCGATGGGTTTCGACGCCTTTGGCCTGCCAGCCGAAAATGCTGCCGTCCAGCGCGGAATCCACCCTGCCATATGGACGTACAACAACATCACACGTATGCGCGGGCAACTGCGCAGTATGGGTGCGATGTTTGACTGGCAGCGCGAGATTGTGAGCTGCGATTCCAGCTACTACCGCTGGACCGAGGGGTTCTTCAAGAAGTTCTACGAGCACGGGCTGGCGTATCGCGGCGAAGGGATGGTGAACTGGTCGCCTACGCTGCAAACGGTGCTGGCGAACGAACAGGTCATTGACGGCAAAGATGAACGCACCGGTCAGCCGGTGATTCAGAAGCTGATGACTCAGTGGTTCTTCCGCATGACGAAATACGCGGATGAACTGCTGAAGTTCGATAACCTGGACTGGCCAGAGCCGATCAAGATCATGCAGACGAACTGGATCGGACGCAGCGAAGGTGCCCGCGTGATCTTCCAGACGGAAAACGAAGACTCCATCGAAATCTACACGACGCGGCCCGATACGCTGTGGGGTGCGACCTTCATGGTGCTGGCCCCTGAACATCCGCTGGTGGAGACCATTACCAGCGCCGACCAGCGTGAGACGGTGCGGGAGTACCGCGAACAGGCCGCGCGCTTCACCGAAATTGAGCGCTCGTCAGACACGCGCGAGAAGACCGGGGTCTTTACCGGGGCCTATGCCATCAACCCGGTCAACAACGCGCGAATTCCCATCTGGATCGCGGATTACGTGATGATCACCTATGGTACGGGCGCGATCATGGCGGTACCGGCACATGATCAGCGTGATTTCGACTTCGCGCGCAAGTACGGCCTGAAGGTCGTCCCGGTCATCCAGCCTGAAGGCGAAGCGCTGGATGGCAGCACGATGGCCGAAGCGTTCGACGGCGCGGGGGTGATGATCAACAGCGATGCTTTTGACGGAACGCCATCCAATGGCGAAAAGGGCCGCAAGAATCCGGCCATCGCCAGGGTGTTAGACTGGCTGGACCAGCGCGGCATCGGGCGCGAGTCCATCAATTACCGTCTGCGCGACTGGCTGATCAGCCGTCAGCGTTACTGGGGATCGCCCATCCCTATGCTGTACAGCGCGAACGGAGACATCGAAACCGTCGCGGATTCTGACCTGCCAGTGTGCCTGCCGGACGATGTGAAAATGACCGGGTATGGCAATCCGCTGGCACAGCACGCGCAGTTTACGCAGGCGGTGGATTCTGCGGGGAACCCGGCAAGGCGCGAAACCGACACTATGGACACGTTTATGTGTTCGTCCTGGTACCAGTACCGCTACCTGAGCCCGGATTTTGACCGTGCGCCGATGGACCCGGAAGAAGCGGCCTACTGGCTGCCGGTGGATGTTTATACAGGCGGCGCAGAGCACGCCACCATGCACCTGCTGTATACGCGCTTCTTCACCAAAGCCATGCGGGACTGTGGCATGTTCGACGATACTGCGCGCATCATGGCAGCGCATGGGCGCGATCCAGAGGAAGTCTTTAACGAACCCATGCTCACACTGCGTAATCAGGGGCAGATTCTGGGTGAGGAACGTCCGGGCGATTTCATCGCAGCCAAAGGACGCAGCGCCGGTTCAAAGCTGTTCGCGCAGTGGGTGAAGGTCATCGACCCGACCACCGACGCCGCAGATATGGCTGAGGCGGCTGTCTTTGGGGAAATCGTGAAGCGTACCGAAAACATCCTGACCGTCAACATGAGCGGCGAACAGCGCACGGTTGAGGTGGCGGAAGATGCCGAAATCATCATCCCGCACATCCCTGGCCCCAACACCGTAAGCCAACTGCGCCACCACCTGGAAATCCAGCGTATGTCGAAGAGCCGGGGCAACGTGGTAAACCCGGATGAACTGGTGGCACAGTACGGCGCAGACACGGTGCGGGCTTACCTGATGTTTGCGTTTGACTGGTCTAAAGGTGGCCCGTGGGACAGCGAGAATATCAAGGGCGTGGTGCGGTGGCTGGAAGACATGTGGGATATCGCCACACACCCGCCCACCGGCCCCGGCCAGGCGGAGGTGGAACGCCATATCGAGCGCCGGGTTCACCAGACGATTACGCAGGTGCAGGGAAGCCTGGAGAACTTCAAGTTCAATACATCGGTATCACCGCTGATGGCGCTGCGCAATGACCTGAAGGCCGCGCTGCGCGACAGTGGGCTCAGCGAGGCGGCCTGGCGCGAGGCGCTGCGCATCACGCTGCTGCTGATGGCACCCATCACGCCGCATATCAGCGAGGAATTGTGGTCACGCCTGGGCTTTGGCTACAGCATTCACCTGCAGGGGTGGCCAGAACCAGACCCGGCAAAGGCCGCAGAAGACGTGCTGACGTTGGTGGTACAGGTCAACGGTAAGGTGCGCGAGCGGATCAGCGTTCCCGCCAATGTTGATGAAGCGACTGCCAAAGCGCGCGCGCTGGAAAGCGAAGCCGTCCAGAAGCAACTGAACGGCAGCGAGCCCAAACGCGTGATTTACATCGGCGGCAAAGAGCCGAAAATCAATATCGTGATATAAACTGCGGGCGCTAGCGCGTCGCGCACCAGCATCGAAACAGGGCGTGGCATGGCGTGGTCCGCGGGCTGTGCCACCCCGCACATCTACGGTCCCGGTTGTGCTGAATCCTCCGCTAGAAACCCTCGAAACCGCGCAGATCCGGGGGAATGGGTATGGCAGCACCGGAGTCAATGAGGGTGCGGTTACCGCTGGCCGCGATGTCCAGGGCATAGAGACGGCGTCCCTGCCACCGGGCAAAACGCGCCGCGTGCATCGCGCCACCTTCGGCAGAGGTCTCTACGATCACTACGGCGTCGGATAAGCCCGTGATGATGCGGTTTCGGGCGACCAGCGCAGGTACAGAGACCTCCGCATACGGGTTAACCTCACAGACCAGCGCGCCTCGCCGGATAATCGCTTCGCTAAGTTCGCGGTGTTCCGGGGGGTAGACGTTACAGACGCCGCTGCCCAGCACCGCCACCGTGCGCCCCTGAGGGAACGTGAGCGTTGTCTCGTGGGCAACTGTGTCGATGCCAAAGGCTAACCCGCTGATGACTGCGAATCCGCGCGTCAGGATGTGTTCGCTGAGCAGCGCAATCCAGCGGGCTGCGTCCGATGAGGGTTTGCGGGTACCCACCAGCGCCACGCCTTTGGGCGGGGGCAGCGTGCCGCGCACAAACAGCAGTGGAGGGGCATCGGCGACCGTCCGCAGCGCAGGCGGATAGGCCTTGTCTTCGAGCGTGACCAGCGCCACCGCGTCATGCTCCCACTGCTGCATGGCCGCTTCAACGTCCTTCAGCCGGATCCCACGGATGGCAGCGGCGGTTTTTGCACCAATCCCCGGCACGACGAGCAGTTCATCGATGGAGGCGTTCAGAACAGCGTGCGGATCGTTGTCGAAGTGCCGCATGAGGGATGTCATGGTCCGCCTGCCCACATGTTTCAACAATCCCAGCGCAACCCAGGCTACGTTGGCCACGTCTACTTCTTCCTCTTACTCTTCCTCATAAAATTCTACAATCGACAGAAGCATGGCGTTCATGAACGTGTTGACATAACGCAGCAGGGTCGCCCACTCAGGCGCAGAGCGCGGCGGCGTAATCTCTGACCAGGTCAGAATGGCATTGATGACGAAATCACTGAAGTAAAAGAAACCACGAACGGCCTGGGGAAGCGACAGCCCGTCGGTGCTTAGGGTCACAGCGTAATCGTTGCCGATGCTGATGGCTCGGCTGAGCATGGTATCCGGCGCGCCGGAGGCCAGATACCGGCGCAGTTCTTCCAGGAGCTGGCGGCCCCTGCCCCGCATCGCCTCGCGGGTTTGGTCACTCATGGCGGCATACCATTGTGCATGGGCCAGCATACCATCGCTGATATCCATGCGTGCCTGACCGAGGGCATTCTGGATAATGACCTGCACCTCGACCGGTTGAATCTCCTTGTGTGTTTGCGCATGCTGTTGCAGGTCAGACAGCCGAAAGCGACGGTGCCCCCCTGGTGTACGACGGGATGCCAGTTCACCGCGATCCGCCCAGTTACGCACGGTTGCGGGATGCACCCCCAGAAGCTCTGCGGCGCGCCGTAAACTCACCCATTCGGCGTTGTCAGCCATCGTTCGTCCCACGCTTTCAGCCATGTTGTCATACGCTATTATATCACGACCTCAGTCACTCTGTGGTGCAAACGCCCCTTGTCGCAGATCGTAGATTAAGGTAACTTTGGTTTTGCACAGCGATAATGATGGTTGAGCCTGATGGATAACCTGCAACAACGCCTTGACGACCTGCGCCGTATGATGGACACCGTGCGCGAAACGCGCGATTCCAGCAGCGGCGCTGAACTGGAAAGGAACGCGCGTGAACTGCTGGCAGATGCCAAGAACACGCCCTACGAGAACGCGGCACAGGCGTTATTTGGGGAGATTGCACGTCTTGCCAGCCCCACATCACCCACCGCGGCCACCATTCGGGGTCTGGTACGGCGGGCGCGCATCCGCCTGGAGATTGCCGGGGATGACGACGATATTGACGAAGCCATCGACATTCTGGCAGAAGCCCTGGTGCTGAACACCAGCGACGAAGAAGTGATCGGGCTGCTGCAAACGGCGGCGGCGCATAACGCGCAGGCAGCACAGCGGGTGAGCGATCTGTTTGCGCGGCACAATGTTCGGCAGGCAGCCAAACCTGCTGACCCAGCGCCACGCCCTGCCCCACCGCCGAATCCCGCGCAAACGCCAGCGGCTCCGGATCTGCCAGTACCGCCGCGTTACCCCACCTCGGCAGGTTATCCACCGCCAGAACAGAACCTTCGCCCGGTGCGCCGCTCTGCACCGTCTGCTGCCTCTGGGGAAGACACCACCGAGCTCATCTCTGAGCTTACACAGTCCTATTATGCTGGCGATTACCAACTGACGGTGGAGGTAGCCAACCGCATTCTGTCCATTCAACCGGGGAATGCGACGGCGCTTGACTATCGCCAGAAGGCCGAAGATAACCTGATTCGCGGTGTGGTGCCAGATCATCGCATCCCGTTCGACGCGCGCGTATCCTTCAACCGGGCGAAATCGCTGGAGCGCGCCGGGAATTATGACGAAGCCGAACGCCTGTACCGCGAAGCGCGCGACCTGGCGGAGCGCAGCGGGATTCTGAGCTGGAAA
>CAZQIJ010000222.1:0-7550 GCA_964592955.1 uncultured Anaerolineaceae bacterium | reverse complement strand
GTGTTGACCTGACCACCTGGTTTGACCATTTCCTGGATGGGTTGGCTCCGCTCACCCGGCCCCGGGGGCTGGCGAATGCGCTGCTGTGGACGGCCATCAGTTGGGCGTTTTCGGTGGCCACCGGCTATGTGCTGATGCTGGCGTTCTACCCGACCGGCGACCTTGTGGCCACGCTGCTGTTTATCGCAGCCGCAGCGCTGGCCATTGCGCTGCCCGCCGTGCCGGGGAACATTGGCACCTATGAAGGGTCGATGCTGCTGGCCCTGGGCGCGCTGGGCTATTTCGCCCTCAATGACCTTTCGACAGATGCCTTTGCAACCGCGACGGCCTTCGCGCTTGTCGTGCATTTTGTCAACCTCGCCGTCAATGGCGTGCTGGGGGTCATCGGATTTGTGTATGAAGGCGTCACCCTTCAGCAGATTACGCGCGGCGCGGAACAGGTCAGCGTCAGCGAAGCCTAGCCGCTGCCCACAACCAACGTAGACAAACGGGGATTGTCCCGATAACGCGCGGCCTTTCGCGGAGCCTGGCGCGGTTAGCCTGGTAACCACCAAAGTGAGTGATAATGAAGTCTGGTAAACTGAAAATTCTGATCTGTATTCTGTATTACTTTCCGCACCGCACCGGGATGCAGCTTTACATCCAGCGCATCGCCCACGAACTGCTGGCGCGTGGTCATGAGGTCACGGTGCTCACCGCCCAGCATAAGCCAGATCTGCCGCAGGACGAGATGATTGACGGCGTGCGCATCGTGCGGCTCAAAGTGCTGCCGCTGGCCATCAGCCGCGGGATGATCATGCCTGCGTACCCCTGGGCCGCCTACCGTCTGATGCGCGAGCACGATGTGGTGAGCATCCACGTGCCCATGCTGGAAACAGCGCTGCTCAGCATCCTGGGTGCGCTGGCAGGCCGTAAGATCATTCCCACGCATCACGGCGACCTCATCCTGCCGCCAGGGCTAACGAACCGGCTTATTCAGAACACTATGTTCTGGCTGTATAAATTTATGGCCAAACGCGCACCGGCGATTGTGGCCTATTCCGAAGATTATGCCCGCCATTCATACTACCTGCAGCCGTTTCTGCCCAAAGTCCGCGTCATCTACCCGCCCATCACCATGCCGCTGCCGAACCCGCAGCGCGTCGAAGCACTGCGCGCGGAACTGTCGCACAATGGCGGCCCGGTCATCGGGTTCGCCGGGCGCTTCGTGCAGGAAAAGCGCCCGGATCTGCTGATCCAGGCGCTGGATGTCATCACAAAGAAGTACCCCAATGTGCGCATTGCCTTCGCCGGGGAATACAATATCCCGTATGAGCGCACCTGGGAGATGTATAAGCCGATTGTCGATCGGTACCGCGACTCCCTGATCTTCCTGGGTATGATCACAGATATGGGCGAAATGGCCAGCTTTTTTGCCGCCTGCGATGTGCTGGCGCTCACCAGTGACAGCGAATGTTTCGCGCTGGTCCAGGTGGAAGCCATGCTGTGCGGGACGCCCGTCGTCATGACCGATACGCCGGGCGGTCGCGTTCCGGTGCAGAAGACCGGCATGGGGATGCTCACCAAACGCGGCGACTCTGTCTCTATGGGCGAGGCGATTGTTGAGGTGCTGGATTCGCCGCAGCATTTCAAGCGCACGCGCGAGGAAATTGACGCAATCTTCTCGTTTGAAGAAACCGTTAACCAGTATGAAGCGCTGTTCCGTGAGCACGCGGTCAACGGCAACCCATAACGCCAGGGACCACGTCTGATGCATATCACGCTCGCACCGCTGCCCATCACCCCACACCCGGCGAAGAACCTCGAACGGATGCTGCGGGTGATCGATCAGGTACAGGCTGCTGCCGCCGCCGCTGCCTGGATTGTCTTTCCTGAAGGCATGCTCAGCGGGTACCAGCCAGAAGACCCGGCATATGTGCAGGCCCTGGACGGCGCGCAGATTGCCGGGCACATCGAGACGCTGCGGCGCGCAGCCGCAGATGCCAGGGCGACGCTGGTCTTCGGCACGGCCTTTCCGGCGCACAGGGTGTGGTATAACGCGGCGGTCATCCTCAGCCCCGCGCGTGCGCGCATCTACTGCAAAGTGAACCTGGATGTGGCGGAGCGCGCGCATTTCGTCCCCGGCGGCGCGTTATCGGTTGTGACGGTCGGCGGGGTTGCGCTGGGTGTACAGCTCTGCCGTGAGCTGATCTTCCCCGAACAATGGAAGGCGCTGAAACATAAGGGCGCACGCATCATCTTTCACCTGAACCATGCGCGAAAACCAGACGATGCCCGCTGGCGGCATGTGCTGATTTCGCGCGCGCTTGAAAATCAGGTCTACGTGGTCAGTGTGAACTGCACCCCTGCGCCGCTGGCCTCATACATCGTCGCCCCTGATGGTACGGTGCTGCTGCAAACCCGCACCCTGGCGGCACGCGATCTCGATATGACGCGCGTCACCGATTATTATCTGAGCCAGGAACGCACTGACCTGGTGAAGCTGATCTATCCGAAGTAACATACCGCAACGGACGCAGGCAAAGGATTTATCCGCGATGGTCGATAAGCAAACGATACAGCACATGACCCGCAACGAGGCAGACATGGCCTTCAGGAAGCGCGTTCAGACGATTTTTGAGTGGATCGACCCGCAGGACGATCACCTGATTCTGGATATGCCCTGTGGCCGCGGCTTTTACCTGAACATGTTTCGTTACGTCAGTAAGGTGCGGTTGGTGGGCGGCGAGCTGGACTGGGACGTGATCGCCAAGGCGCGCCGCAACGTGGGCCATCTGCCGGATCTCATGCTGAACCAGGCCAGCATCTATGCGCTGCCCTATGCCGAGGGCACGTTCGACTCTGCCATTCTCTCCGAAATCCTGGAGCACCTGGACGACGACGTGGCCGGGCTGCGCGAGGTGCTGCGCGTCGTCAAACCGGGGGCGGTGGTGGCCATCACGGTGCCCAATGCCAATTACCCGTTCTGGTGGGACCCGATCAACAAGACGCTGGAAACCCTCTTTAACACGCATATCCAGCATGGGCCGCTGGCCGGGATCTGGGCGAACCACGTGCGGCTATATACGCGCGACCAACTGCGCAGCGCGGTGCTGAAGGCCGGGTTTGAGGTCGAAGAAGAACGCCAGTTCACCCATTACGCGTTTCCGTTCATCCATAATCTGGTTTATGGGCTGGGCAAACCCCTGCTGGAAGCCGGCGCGCTGCCGCAGAACATGGCCAACGCTGCCGACCGTACCACCTTCGACAAAAACGACGGCAGCCTGCTGAACCCGATTAACGTTGGGCTGGCGGTCTTCAACCTGTTTGACCGCCCCAATGTGATGAACGAACCTGTGGGGCGTTCGACCGTCAACCTGTGTATTAAGGCCAGAAAACCGGCATAGAGGCGCAACGATGTCCGAAACGACCAATTTCCACGGTACATCCGGTGAAGACCAACCCAACGACGCGCCGCGCGCTGATGGTGTGCAGGGCGCAGACGACGCAGCGCAGAATCACCCGGCTGATGCGGTTCACCCTGGGGCCGCGCCCGGTCCATTGCTTAAAGAACTATCGCCCGAAGAATTCTCGCCTGACGAACTGCCCGGCGCAGACGACGCAGCGCAGAATCACCCGGCTGATGCGGTTCACCCTGGGGCCGCGCCCGGTCCATTGCTTAAAGAACTATCGCCCGAAGAATTCTCGCCAGAAGAATTATCGCCTGACGAACTATCCCTTGACGAACTGCTGGCCCGCGCCGAAACCGGCGGCAGCCAAAGCGCTGCAACTGGTGCAGACGCGCGCATCGCCGATGCAGTCAGCAGCGCGCCCCCGCCAGCACCCACGCGCCGTTTCGAAGATTACACGGTGGCCGAAGCGGTGAGCATCTTCTGGACGGCACCGCGTGCGACCCTGCAGGCCGTCCTCAAACTGGCATCGCCGCGCCCGCGCCTGGTGCAGGCGGCCATGCCAGCGCTGCCATTACCGGTACCGGCATCCGTCGGCGCTGCGGGCGATGCGGCCTCGCGCGGTGTCACCCACTCCTTACACACCCTGCTCGCAAACTGGCCCACACTTGGCCTGTCGGTGCGGGCCGAAGTGCTCTTCACAGTGCTGCTGTCCTTCGCCCTGTTCATCGGGTGGATAGGCAGCAGCATGATGGGCAGCAACGCCCAGGTGTTCCCAGGGCTGTATTTCCTCGGTGTGTCTTTCGTGCTGGCGCTGGTGGGGCAGTTCGTGTTGATCCACCTGCGGGCACGCGCCGGAACCGATGTCAATCGCCCGGCGATCACTGCGGATGTCCCGCTGGAAGGCATCAATGCGGTGCCGCTGGTGCTGGGGGTGGTGCTGGCGCTGATCGGTTTTGCCCTTAACCGCGACAACCGCTTTACTGCCCTGGGGATTGTGGCGTGGCTCAGCAGTACGGCCCTGGTGGCACTGGCCTTCGCCCCCACACGGGCGACGCCGAACGGCGCGGTGGACGACTCTACCGGCATTGGGTGGCTGGACGGCCTGATGGGGGTGGCCGCCACAGTCCGCAGGGGGTGGCGCGGCATCGTGGGCAACGTGCGCGGTTTCTTCACCAACGAACCGCGTGTGGCGGCGGCTGTCATCGCTATTCTGCTGTTTGGCGCGTACTTCCGTTACAGCTATCTGGACATCATGCTGCCGGAGATGACGAGCGACCACGTTGAAAAGATCCTGGATGCGCAGAACGTTAAGAACGGCTACTGGGACATTTTCTTTGCCAACAACGGCGGGCGAGAACCCTTCCAGTTTTACGCGCTGGCCATCATCTCCAGCATAACTGGCAACAGCCTGTCCTTTATGTCCCTGAAGCACCTGGCTGCGCTCGAATCGCTGATTACGCTGCCGGTGATGTTCTTTCTCGGTCGCGCTGTGATGGGAGAAAGTGACAGGCGTGCCGGGACGATTCTGGGGCTTGCGCTGATGGCGCTCGTCTCGGTCAGCTACTGGCATTACGTGCTGGCGCGGGTGGCGCTGCGCATCGTCATGACGCCGCTGGTGGTGGCGCTGCTGCTGGTCTTCCTCACGCGTGCGATGCGCCGCAACAGCCGTGCAGATTACATCTGGGCGGGTTTGGTGCTGGGTTACGGCCTGTACACCTACCAGGCCATCCGTATGCTGCCGGTGGTGGTCGTCCTGGGTGTGGTGCTGGCGGTGCTGTTTTATGCCCGCAGCAGGCGTGCGCTGCTGACCTACACCGCCAACCTCGCGGTGCTGGTCATTGTCTCGTTTACCGTCTTCGTGCCCATGTTCGGCTTCGCGCTTCAGTATCCACAGGAATTCTGGCGGCGTACCAGCGGGCGGCTGTTTGGCGATGAACTGATCACGGATGTCAATGAACGCGGGGAGATCGTTGACCGCGTACCGACCGACGAAGAACGCAGCGCAGCGCTGCGCGCCAACCTCGAAATTCTGGGCAACAACGTGGCAGGTGTGCTGCTGATGTTCCACTACAAAGGCGATGTCGCCTGGCTGCACGGCTGGTCGAACCACGAGACGATGGAGGTCATCACCGCGACCTTTCTCATTGCCGGGCTTGGGGCCTGGGTGGGGTGGGCAATGCGGCGGCGCGACGCCGTCTTCTGGCTGATTCTGCTGGGCGGGTTCATCATGCTTTTGCCGTCTGCGCTGGCCATTGCGCAGCCGATTGAGAATCCGAGCCATACCCGTGCCAGCGGCGCGCTGCCGTCCGTCTTCCTGATGGCCGCCTTCGGGCTAACCGGGCTGACGCTGATCGTGCTGCGCTGGATGCCACGCCGGGGCGTTTGGGTATCGGCAGCGCTGTTCACGGTCCTCAGCGCGCTCATCTACAGCGCCAATTTCGCCGCCGCCTATACCCCCAGCGGCAGCTACCGGCAGAACTATCTGCAATCCGGGCTGCCGCACAGCGTCGCCGGGCGGATTGTGCGGGCTTTCATGGACAGCGATGGCGCGGCGACCAATGCCTTTATCCTGGCCTACCCATACTGGTGGGATCACCGCGCGGTCGGCATCGAGGCAGGGCTGACGCCGGGCGCGTGGCGCAACACCATCACCGATGGTCAGGACCTTATGGCCTTTCTCTTTGATGCGGCCAACCATACCGTAAATGATCTGCGGCTGGATGTAGACCGCGATCTGCTGTTCTTCTATGCGGAGCAAGACACCGCGCAGGCGGTCGATCTTGCGGTGTGGTTCCCGCAGGGGCGCGCGGTCTTTCACGATATGAGCGATTATATGCCTGGCCGCAGTTTCTATACGTTTCGCGTTCCGGCGCTGGGGCACGACGGATTCAGTGCGTTGATGGCCGAACATGATCGTGTGTGGCCGCCGGAATAGCAGCGTTTCTGGAATTGGGGAATTCAGGCAGCCTTTGTGTATAACGGCTTGAAGCGGAAACAGGTTGAAGTTATGCAGATTACCTACGAGCAAGTGCCTGACAAGCAAAAGAATGACAGCGCGTTGGGGCGCACGCGCAGCCTGGAGATTCCGTTCGCCAATGTGGTGACCGCGGCGCTGCTGGTGATGATTATGGCGCTGGGCGTTTACTTCCGGTTTACCGGGACGAACTGGGATGATTATGTGCACTGGCACCCGGATGAACGCTTCTTCACGCTGCTGCTTGCGCCGCAGATCGGGCGCGATTTTGCCGCCTACAGCGACGGCAATGAAGAGGCGCAGGCCGCACTGTGCCGCGAACGCTACCCGGACTCCAATGGCGTTGGCGCGTTCTTCGATGCGCGCTGCTCCACCTGGAACCCGCATAACATCGGCGCGGGGCATTACGCCTATGGCACCATGCCGCTGTTCGTGGCGCGTTGGTCTGCAGATGCCCTGAACGCCATCAACGACACAGATTACTACAGACGCTATGAGGTCATGCCGCTGGTGTGGCGCACGATGTCGGCAGTGTGCGACTCGCTGACGATTCTCATCGTCTTCCTGACCGGGTTAAAGCTGGGCGGGCGCTGGCAGGGGCTGCTGGCGGCCTTCCTGTATGCCTGTGCGGTCTTTCCTATTCAGATCGCCCATTTTGGCACCGCCGATGCGATGGCGGTTATGTGGACGGCGTTGATGTTCTACTTCGCGGTGCGCATTCAGGGCCAGGGGCGCTGGTGGGAGTATGCGGGCGCTGGCATCGCCTTCGGCGCGGCGCTGGCCAGCCGCTTTAACCTGCTGCCGCTGGTGATCGTCATCATAGCGGCTTCGGCGGTGCGCATGCTGCCCGTCCTGGACCGCAGGCTTCCCGGCAGCGAGCGTGAACGCGCCTTCCTGAGCCATTTTTCCGGGCTGGTGCTGGCCGGTGTGCTTACGGTGCTGGTCTTTCGCATCTTTAACCCCTACTTCCTGGAAGGCCCCGGGTTCATCAGTTTTGACCTCAACGAACGCTGGTTCGAAGACCTCAACCAGGCGCGCTATGAGACCAGCGCAGATAACAATGGCCCGCCACACTGGCAGTGGACGGCGCGCCCGACCTACTTCTTCGCATGGTGGAACATGGTGATGTGGGGCATGGGGCTTGGCCTGGGGCTGATGGGCTGGTTTGCCGTGGTGTGGTCTGG
>CAZQIJ010000221.1:0-7582 GCA_964592955.1 uncultured Anaerolineaceae bacterium | reverse complement strand
CCCATAGCCATGAGGTCATTAGCGGCAAACACCGCCGTGAACGGCTGAGCGCTATCGATAAGGGTGGCCATGCCTTCATAGCCGCCTCGATGATCCATCAGACTACGAACCGCAGGTGCCGTCGTTATACCTAGCCGCTCCATAGTCACTTGCCACACTTCAAAACGCATTTGCGAATCGTAAATGTCAGTCATACCGCCCAGGTGCGCAATCTGGCGGTGGCCCAGGTCAATCAGGTGCCCCAGCGCCAGTTGCGCACCGTACTGCTGATCAATGCACACGCTGCTCAGCATGTTGCCCGGCTTGCCGGCCATCTGCACTATTGCGATGTTGGGAGGCGGGACAATCGGGTTGAGGTCTGCCAGTGGGACACTGACGATGGTGCCGTCCACCATGCGGGCGGCAGCGGCGTTGAGCGTCTCGTCCAGCTCATCCAGGGCGATCGTGCGGATGGCCAGGTGATAGCCGTAATCGCTAGCAGTTTGCACCATGGCGGCCATTGTCACCGTCGTGTTGGCGTAAACGCTGGTGGTCAGCATTTCCAGCGTCAGGGAACGTTGGGAAGTGAGCATTTGGGCGGCCCGGTTCGGGACAAAGCCCAACTCATCAATAGCTTTCTGCACTTTGCGGCGCGTCTTCTGGGAGACGTTGGGGTGATTGTTGATCACCCGAGAGACGGTCTGATGGGAGACGCCGGCGAGTTCGGCCACGTTGTACAGGGTGGCACGCTTTCCTTCTGGCTTAAGCCGGTTCATGAGCACTCTTTCAAAGTAAGCACAGGATAATACATATGTCATTCACCAATTGTTCAGGGTCACAACCAAACAGGAAAAGCACATTCATGATGGACTTGAAAAGGCAAGCACTTCCACAGCGCCAACAGAAGCGCTTCCTTGACGTGACTTACTGTACATGATACCATAGAAATGTTACCGATCACAATCGGAGTTGGCAGATTGTGTGTTGTCCGTGCAACATCCCAAAATCCATACCAGATTTTCGCCAACCACTCCTGAAAGAGGTTGCCATGACCACCATCTCGTTTATGACCGCCAATTATGTCGCTCGCCCGCTCAACTACCGAATGACGGAGGGCTGGGCGCAAGGTGATAGCGCCACCAATGACTACTTCAGGCCGGTCGAAACGTATGCCGAACGTCTGGAGACCGTTTTCCGTGATATCCAGGCACTCGGCTTCACAGCCATTGACCTGTGGGCCGCGCACCTCAACCCGGCCTGGGCCACCACAGAGCACATTGCCATCGCACGCGATCTCCTGCAGCAGTACCCGTTCCAGATCGTTAGCTTTGCCGCCTGGATGACCGACGTTTCCTACCTGGAAGCCACGTGCAGGCTGGTGACTGCCCTCGGCATTACTTTGATTGGTGGCGGCGGTCCGCTCATCAACGAGGATTATACGGAGATGGTGCGGGTGCTGCGACAATATGATATTCAATATGGTTATGAAAACCACCCGGAAGTTAACGCCGAAGCGATCCTGGCCAGGATTGGTGACCAGGATACCGACATTATCGGCGTGGCGTACGACACGGGTTGGATGGGCACGCAGGGTGAAGATGCGGCAGCGACGGCCAGGCTGCTGCTGCCGCGCATCAAGCATGTGCATCTCAAGGATGTGACGCAGGTCGGCCAGCACATCACCTGCCGCTACGGCCAGGGCATTGTTGACCTGCAGGGGACCGTGGCGGCGCTGCAGGCGGCAGGCTATAGCGGTGCATACAGCGTGGAGCACGAACCGGAAACCCACGACCCCACAGATGACATTGTCGCCAGCACCTTAATGCTGAAACAGTGGCTGGGCATGGCGTGATCAGCACCGACGGCGTGCGTATGGATGCATCAGCCACCTTCGGTGACCTACTGGCTCGTGCTCGCGCGCACGGTGTTCAACGCGGGCCCGTATTTCTCCAATCACACTGGCCACCCATTTGGCCGCCCCACCAATTCGGTACGGTGCGGCGGCCTGCACAACGCATACCAGAGAGAGCAGTACTATGGAACGTATTACTGTCAGTGCTAACGGCCACTTCTTGATCACAGAACATGGGGAACCGTTTTTTTGGCTGGCAGATACGGCCTGGGAATTATTCCAGCGCCTAGACCGCGAAGAAACTGCCCTGTACCTTGAAACGCGCCGCCAGCAGGGCTTCAATGTGATTCAGGTGGTTACTGCTACAGAGCTGCAGATGAGTGCACCTAACCGCTACGGTCATCCGGTCTTCGTGGGCACCGATCCGGTGGAGCCGAACGATGCGTACTTCCAGCATGTTGACTGGGTGTTTGACCTGGCGCAAGAGAAAGGCCTGTATATTGCCTTTCTACCAACCTGGGGAGACAAGGTCAACGACCAAGGCAGCGACACGCCGGCCCTGTTTGATGTCCGCAGCGCCTACAGCTATGGCGCGTGGCTGGCGCAGCGTTATGGCCAGCGCCCCAACCTGATCTGGGTGCTGGGTGGCGACCGTCTTGTAGTCGAAAA
This sequence comes from uncultured Anaerolineaceae bacterium, assembly GCA_964592955.1. GTDB lineage: Bacteria > Chloroflexota > Anaerolineae > Aggregatilineales > Phototrophicaceae > CAZQIJ01. The sequence continues at coordinate 5,082 of CAZQIJ010000221.1, read as the reverse complement.
CGATCGCGATTTTGCCCCGGTGTGGCGGGCGATGGCTGTCGGCATCCGTCAGTACAGCAGCGCGCTGATGACGTTTCACCCACGCGGTTGGCACGGCAGTGCTGCGGACTTCCATCATGAGCCATGGATGGGCTTCAATATGTGGCAGAGCGGACATTCCGAACTGGACACACCTAACTGGGATTGGATCAGTGCGGATTATTCACGTTTGCCACCGAAACCGGTGCTGGATGCTGAACCGTGCTACGAGGACAGCCCGATTGACCCGTTCCTGCGCCTGTGGCAGCCAGAATATGGCCGCTTCACCGCGCATGATGTGCGCAAGGCGGCTTACCGGGCGGTTTTTGCCGGAGCGTGTGGGCATACTTATGGGCACCACAGCGTGTGGCAGTTCTACGACGACCCGCGTGAGCCGATCAACTTCCCGTATCCGGACTGGCGCACTGCCCTGCAGCGCACTGGTGCCTGGCAGATGGGGCACCTGCGTCGGTTGATGCACAGCTTCCCGTACCTGACCCGCATTCCCGACCAGAGCCTGTTGGTGGCACCCAGCCTTGAGCGCGCACAGCACCCGCGCGCCACGCGGGACAGTGCAGGGCGCTATGCGCTCGTTTATATGCCTTGGCGGGGAACGGTAGAGGTTGATTTACGTGTTCTGGCCGCCGATACCTTCAGCGTCGCATGGTTCGACCCGCGAGAGGGCACTACCCAGCGCATCGCCGACGCGGTGCGCGGCCCACGGCTGCGGTTCACCACGCCAGGCGGCCTCAACACTGCAATCGCCGATTGGGTGCTGATCATCACATCTCTGCATGAATCGCGATTAGGAGAACCAGGCGGTGACCATGCGCAGCACAATGCTCACCCTGACGACATTGTGGGTGCGTAAGCTGCTGCCTGTCGTCAGGGCGGTTGTGGCAGATGTGCGCACGACAGGGTAATTCCCCGATCATCCGTTCCGGCTGCCGACAAGCTGCGTCATCCTCGACCACCGGGGCTTCCCCAGAAAAGGTGAGACAATGCTGGATCGTGAGTAGGAGGATGGTTTGAGGTATGCTACCCCTCGGTAGCCTTCTTTCCTTGAACCAATTACCCCCTCAATACCGGCTAATCCCGGTCACATAACCCCAAACACCTGCCTGCTTTACCCTTCCTGATTTATCACACCTTTTCTTCCGGCTGTACCGACGATGCCAGCCTCATCACTGCACAGTGAACGTCGATGTGCCTGGTGGCATCTCTCAACGGTAAGCCGTCACCGTCACACCTCAAGCCATCCGGCGGATCAGCAGCGCGACATCAGGCGGCTCTGGGTCGAATTCCGGCAGCGTAATAACAAGCCGCCCTTTCTCGGCCCGAACAGACAGCCGATCAAGGACAGCGCCGCGCTTCGTATCCCACACCTCAGCCGCATACAGTCCATCCTGCATAATGTACGCAATGCTGAGCGTCATCTGGCTAAGGACTGCACCTGTACGCAGCCGATAATCCACCAGCAGCCATACGATGGCAGTCGTCTCGCCATCGGAACACCCGGTTTTGATGACACCGGGCTGGCTGGTGCGAATGTTGGCGGTGATGTTGCGGCTGTCGAAGTTCGCCCAGTCCACGGTGCTGGCAAAACACGCAAGCCCGTAAAGGTTATCCTGGAAGGGAAGAAGCAGATTGTGGGGAGTCGTGTAGGGCCAGCGCATACCGGAACCTGCGCCGCCTGCCGCCAGATGTGCCCAGCTCATGTTGTGGTGGTAGGTTGTGTCCAGTGTCAGATCATGGATCCAGGCATCAATCGGTCCGGATTCACTGTCAAAGTAGGGGCGCTTATGAAAGATGGATTGCAGCGAAAGCTGTACTCCACTGCTCATCTCTTCTGCACATTCCACAGAGTCGTGCGGAGCACGAATCCCCTGGCCCACATAAAGATGCGTGTTGGCAAAATCCAGCGACGGGTGGTTATACAGTAGATGACCCAGTTCACCATTCGGCACTGCGGCGGCTGACGATACCGTCAGCAAATGTGTTTTTCCATACAGATTCAGTTCAAGGCCGCGCACAAAAGCCGCCATCTCGGTAATATAGGCGTAGATTTCTTCTGGTGTGCAGCCCCAGTGCAGATCAATTTCGTTCATGAGATCCCAGGCGAAAATGTTGGGTGATCCCCCCCAGCGCCTGATGATGAATTCCCAGCGGTCCTTCTGGGCGGCAATACACTGCGGTGCAGTCAGCCAATCGCGTTTTTCAGGGCAGATGGCACTGTATGGGTACTGTTCCCAACGCTCAACCTGCCAGAACGTATCGTAAGGCGTAAGCAGCAGGTAAAGGCCATGCCGCTCTGCCAGCGGGATAAACCGATCCCAGAAATCAACGAGTTCCGGCCTGAATACGCCGACCGGATTTTCGAGATACCCCGCTTCAAACTGCGCATATTCGATCATCACACGGCTGACGGTAATCCCATGCGCACGAAGATCACGGATATAGGCGGCTGTCGTATCGTCCGCGCCGTTTTCCAGCATTTCAGCCAGCCCCGGCCAGGTGACAGCATCATTGTGCCCGATGACGACGAAACCGTGCCCGGTTTCATCCTGGAAGTAACGCCGGTTCGCTGCTAAGGCGATGTAACCACGATATGCGGGAAACTGCGAGCCAGAAGGTTGCAGGACGGCGAATGCCATGAGACTTACCCTTCAGATGACGATGTCTGTAAGCTTGCGCTTCCAATCCTCCTATCATATTAAACGACATTTCGGTCGCGCAAGCATAAGCGATCTGCAATGATGAGAAATGCTGGGCGCAGCGTGGCAGCAAAACCGCGCGCCAGGGGCACACGCATGTCCCTGAGCGATGCGCAGGGCGGCAGGAGCGCTGCACCTACTCCTGGTAAACCAGAGCGTGTGTGGGGTGAGTTTGACGCCGCTTGAGCCAACAGGCGCGCTAAAGCTGGTGAAGGGATCAGCGCGACGGCTTTAGGCTCGCCGCCTGTCTTCTGCATCTACTCCATCGCTGCGCGTACCGCCAGCACCAGCGATGCCAGATCTGTGTCCAGTTCCGGGATGGTCAGCGTCAGTGTCGCATCTGTGACCGTGACGCCGTCCACTGCCAGCACGTTACCGGCACTGGTGTCCCAGTATTCGACCGTGTAATTGCCATCGCCGAATACATCACTGACCGTGATTTCAGCCCCCGTAATGGTGATGGTTTCATCCTGACGCCGGTCTGCCAGCAGCCAGATGATGCCTGTATCGCCATCCGCACAGCCTGCGCGCCACACACTGCGGTCACTGCTGCGGATCTGCTGTGAGATGTTCTCGCTGTCAAACGACACCCAGTCGATTGTGGAGGCAAAGCGCGCCACCGCCAGCAGATTGTCGCGCAGCTCCGGCAGAATGAAGTGCGGGTTGGTGTAGGGCCAGCGCATCCCTGTGCCGGCACCGCACGATGCCAGGTGTGCCCAGCTCATGTTGTTGTGATACACCCTGTCGAATTCCGGATCAACGATCCAGTCATTAATCGGCCCGCTTTCGCTGTCAAAGTACGGGCGTGGTTCGTCCATCGCCTCAAGCGACAGCTTAACACCGCCGCCCATCAGCGCGCCTGGCAGAATCGGATCCGCAGGGTCGGCAATATCGCCGATGTAGAGATGGGTGTTGGCAAAGTCCAGCAGGGGATGGTCATAGATGAGGCGTCCCAGCGCGCCTTCGGGTACCGGCTGGGCAGAAGACACCGTGAGCATGTGTGTGTAGCCCCAGCGCTCCAGCTCGTAATCGCGCACAAATGCAGCCATTTCATCAACGTAAGCGGCGAGATCCTCATGCGTGGCGTCCCACCACAGGTCAATCTCGTTCATGAGATCCCAGGCGAAAATGTTCGGAGAGCCGCCCCAGCGGTCAATGATGAAGCGCCAGCGGTTCTTTTGCGCGTCGATGCAAGCCGGTTCCATAAGCCAGGCGGTGCGTGTTTCACAGGGGCCGCCCATCGTGGCGTTGTACGGATACGTTTCCCAGTGATCGGACTGCCAGAACGTATCGTAAGGCGTCAGCAGCAGGTACAGACCGTGTTCTTCTGCCAGTGGGATGAACGCGTCCCAGAACGCGACCACCGGTTCACTGAACGTCCCTACCGGGTTCTCAAGGTAGCTCCCAGGCTGCTGAGAATACTCAATCATGATCCGGCTGACCGTGACCCCGTGCGCGCGCAGATCGCGCACATAATCTTCGGCAGCCTGCGCAGAGCTGCCGTCAAGCAGGGTATTCAGGCCCGGCCACGAAATCGCGTCGTTCTGCCCGATCACGATGAAGCCAGTGCCGTCTTCATCCATAAAGTAACGTCCATTCGGCGCAACCGAAACAAGCCCGGTGTAGGTTGGAAGTTCGATGACGGAGGCAGCGTTTTCCTGGGCGCGCAGTGAAATTGACGACGCAGCCAGCCCCAGCATCAGCAATGCGCGACGCAGTATTCTTGCCAACGTGATTAACCTTTCGATCCGGTGAGGGCGACACTCTCAATAAAGTAGCGCTGGAGGAAAAAGAACAGAATCATGATGGGCAGCAGGGCCAGCGTTGCCCCCGCCATCAGCAGTGTCCAGTTCTGCTCGTAGAGCGAGTCCAGCCGCGCCAGCAGCAGCGGCACAGGGAACAGTTCGACAGACCGCAGATAGATCAGCGGGTTCAGGAAGTCGTTCCAGCGGGCGATGAACCCCAGAACAAACAGCGTCGCAATGATGGGACGCGCCAGCGGCAGAAACACCCACAGGTAGATCTGAAACCAGTTTGCGCCATCCACTTTGGCTGCATCACTCAGATCTGGTGGCAGCGTGGCGAAGTACTGGCGGCTGAGGAAGATCGCAAACGGGGTTCCGAACAACACCGGCAAGATGAGCGGGTTCCAGGTATTCACCCATCCCAGCCGGGTGAACAGGATAAAGGCCGGAACCAGCATCACCACACCCGGAATCGTCATCGTTGCCAGCAGCAGCGCAAAGAGACGGTTCCTCCCAGGAAAGCGCATCTGCGCGAAGGCAAAACCCGCCAGGGTACTGCAGAACACTTCACCGATGGTTGAAGTCAGGGCGATAAACGTGGAGTT
>CAZQIJ010000220.1:5836-7597 GCA_964592955.1 uncultured Anaerolineaceae bacterium | reverse complement strand
GCAGCGACCCGGAAATGCGGTTTGAGGCGGCGCGCGCGGCGGGCGAACTGGCGATTGAAGAAGCGGTGCCAGTGCTGGCAGAGCTGATGGGCGAGGATGGCCGCGAAATCCTGGAGATGGCGCTGTGGTCACTGGGCGAGATCGGCGGCAGAGAGGCGGAACGTCTGCTGGAAAGCATGATGATGCTGGCGGAGGAACGCGGGGACGATGCGCTGATCGAAGTCCTGGAAGATGCCATCGCCAGCGCCAGCCTGCTGGGCAGCACGCTGTTCGATGAGGAGTACGACGACGACTAACGATAAGCAATAAACAATAAGCGATAACGCTCCTGGCAGCATGGCCATAACCTGCCCTTTTCTCGCTGCTGCTTCTGCGCTATCTTCACCCCAACGAGCAGTCACCCGGATCGTGCCGGGTGATTTTATGTGCAGAAGCAGCAGGTCATGGTCGAACTTCTTCAGATCTTTGTAGACAACATCGCGCCCATCCTTGTGGTGGCGCTCATCGGGTATGTTGCCGGGCGGCGCTTCGGCATCGAAGGCCGCTCCACAGGCCAGCTTATCTACTATGTATTCTCTCCGGCGCTGATCTTCACCTCACTGTATACGTCTGAAATCGACGGTGGCGAAATCCTCAGCCTGGCGCTGGCCCTTACCGCGCAGCACGTGGCGATCGCCGCGATCAGTTTCGCGGTGCTGCGTTTCATAAAAGGCGACCGGCTGGATAAATCCGCCGTTGCGCTTACGGTCTTCTGCCTGAACGCGGGCAATTACGGCCTGTCGCTGGTCAGTTTCGCGTTTGGGGAGGCGGTGCTGGCGCGCGCGGTGATCATCTTCGTCTTCAGTATGCTGCTCAATTACAGCATCGGCGTGTTTATCGCCTCCAGCGGGCAGAAAAGCCCCCTGGAAGCGCTGCGCAGCGTGCTCACGGTCCCGGCGCTGTATGTGGCCGTCATCGCGCTGGTGCTGCGCGCACTGATGGGGGATAACCTTCCGGTGCTCATTATGCGGCCCATGCAGCTCCTCGCCAGCGCTGCGATTCCGAGTATGCTCGTGATGCTGGGCCTTCAGCTTGTGCAGTCTGCGCGGCTGGAAAAAGTGCAGTTGATCAGCGCCGGGGTCGCGCTCAAGCTGCTGGTTGCGCCGCTACTGGCAACCGCGATTGCGCTGTTGTTTAACCTGGACACCGCCGCGCGAATCGCATTCATCGCGCAGTGCAGCATGCCCACCGCCGTGATGACGCTGGTACTGGCAGATCAGTTCAACCTGGACCAGGGGTTAACCCTCAACGTGATTCTGGCTTCGACCCTGGCAAGCCCCATCCCGCTTTCCGTGATCGTGTATCTGCTTCAGCAAAGCCCAATCTGAGCGGCGCTGTGCGTGACCCACACATGCCGCGCGCATGCCTGGCTCTCCCCCGCTCACGCCATCGCGCCAGCATGTGACGGCACGGCAGGTACCCTCGGTACCCCACATCTCCCACCGAAGCTTTCGGGGGCCGAGGGGGTGAGGGCTTCAGGCCGCATCCCCTACCCGCGCAGTTACCTCTTGCTCTCCTGGTGGCCAGCTTTGCTGGAACGCAGAAACGGGCGATCCGCATCAGGTTCGCCCGTTCTCTTGTGTTCATCGATGATCCTTCACGCCAGACCTCGCCGGTCATGCGCGCTCAGGTCGCCCTACAGGATGCCCAGTTCCTTCAGCTTGGCTTCGCTGACCACGCCGCCCGGTTCCCAGCCGCGCTTGGCATAGTATTCGTCCAGCA